>JAZRHX010000001.1:0-1109 GCA_045644985.1 Clostridia bacterium
AGAACAACGGGAGTACCTGAGAGATTTGATGAAACTTTTTGCTACATATGTAACCGAAGATGGCTCGGAATGTTTGCCGGGTGCCCGTTTCTTCGATTGGCCTTCGGAAGGAGACAAGGTTGCTATTCACGCAGGTCTTCAAGGTATTCTTTGTATGGGTTTGGAAGCAGGCGGTAAACTCTGCCGGATTTTGGGTGAGGATGACGTAGCGGCTTTGTGCCGGGAGAAAGTGGCGCAACTGCGCAGTGCGGCGGTACCGGATACCAACGGTAACAAGCGAGCAGCGGCTATGTTGCTTTTGTCCGGAATTGCACAAGGGACGGACGCGGATGCTTTGGTGAAAATGATTAAAGAAACCGGCGCCCAAGGCATGTCTACTTTCTTGGGATTCTACGTGCTCAATGCCCTTTCTGAGAAGAAAGAGACCACAGCGGCACTGGATATCATTCGTACCTTCTGGGGCGCGATGCTCTCCCGTGGCGCAACTACTTTCTGGGAAGATTTCAGTATGGATTGGTTAGAGGGCACCGGCCGAATTGACGAGCTGGTGAAGCCCGGGGAGAAAGATATTCACGGGGCTTACGGCGCTTATTGTTACAAGGGTTTCCGCCACAGTTTATGTCACGGTTGGGCTTCCGGCCCTGCGGCTTACTTGTCCCGCTACGTGCTGGGCATTGAAGTGTTGGAACCGGGTTGTAAGAAAGTGCGGGTTTGTCCGGATTTGGGTGACTTGGACTTCGCTGAGGGCGCGTACCCCACGCCCTACGGTGTGATTCGGGTGCGCCATGAGAAGGACGCTTCCGGTAAAATTATTTCTCAAATTGACGCACCGGCTGAAGTTGAGATTGTACGATAAGCCAAGTATGTCAATCAGTGTAATCAAGTTTAGTGGCTCCTTTTTGCAGTTTCTTGCAGGAAGGAGCCATTTTTTGTTGTATTTGGCTCCAAAAGACGGAAGATTAGGCTCCGATTTACTGTATTTCTTCAAATGGAGCCACCATTTTACCGAAACCATAGCTCCAAAATGAAGTAAAACGGGAAATAAAGTCAACGCTTGATTTACCTACCACTTTAGTAGTATAATAGACCTAACCAAGTCGGAGGCCAAG
>JAZRHX010000002.1:0-9059 GCA_045644985.1 Clostridia bacterium
AGATGCAAAGTGATGGTGCTGCGGAAGCCTTTGTTTCCCGGGTATTAGAACTTGCGGGAGCGTAGAATGATAGAACTTTCTCCTCGTTTATCTATGATTGTGTCCTTAATGGAGGGTACGGCTCGTTGTCTTGGCGACGTAGGTACCGACCATGCCCATTTGCCCATTGCATGCGTGCAGCAGGGGAAATGCGTAAGTGCCATTGCGACCGATATTAATCCGGGTCCTTTGGCTCGTGCAAAGAAGAACGTACAAGCTCATGGTCTTTCTGACCGAATTGAGCTTCGTCTTTGTTCCGGCCTTTCCGGGTATCAACCGGAGGAGTGTGATTGGATTTCTATTTGCGGCATGGGAGGGCATTTGATTTGCCACATTTTGGAAGCGGCTTTGGGGGCGAAAGGAATTGCAATTGGCCAACATTTTATTGTATCTCCCCATACTAACGAAGAACAAGTGCGCCGTTTTTTGTATGAACGTGGCTTTCACGTGCTCCGGGAAAATGCCTGTGAAGACGGAGACCACATTTATTTAGGTATTGTTTGTGTTTATGACGGAATTTCTCGGGAAATTTCCGACGTGGATGCAGTGGTGGGCTGTTGTGGCATTTTACCGGCGTGCTATTATGAGAATCTTGTACGCAAGGCTCGGAAGAGACTTTCCGGTTTGACGGCAGGTGGCAAGATAGACGACGGGGAAGTAACTTTCTTGCAGGGGGTAATCAGAAAGGTGGAGTCTTTATGAAGGTTTTGGATATTTGCCGTAAAATGGAGGGAATTGCCCCCTTACATTTTGCATGTGAGTGGGATCACGTAGGTTTAATGATTGGGGATTTGCAGGCAGAGGTCACCGGGATTTTGACTTGTGTGGACGTCACCTTTGATGTGTTGGAGGAAGCGGTTTCCCAAGGACGGAATATGATTGTTTCCCATCATCCTTTTATCTTCCATTCCCTCGCGGAGATTGATTATGCGTCTCCCAGAGGGCGGCTAGTTGCCTATGCGGTTTCCCATGGGCTGCATATCTATTCTGCCCATACCAATCTGGACTATGGTGAGCGGGGTGTGAATTGGGCGTTGGCAGCACGTTTGGGCCTTAAGGATGTGTATTGGGATCAAGCGCATCATCATTTAGTGGGTACAATGACGGGGACAAACAGTTTGAGGATTATTGCGGATCGTTTGGAAACTTCTTTAAAGTGCGTTATACCTGCCAATATTCATTTGAAAGAAGAAGTCTTGGTGGGCGTTAGCTCCGGCGCATTTGACGGAGAAACTGCGTGGTGCATAGAAGCGGGTATTCAAATCTTGGTAACCGGAGAGGTGAAACACAATGAGGCCATTGACTTAACCGGAATGCCTTTTGTGACGGTTTCTGCGGGGCATTATGAAACGGAACGATGGATTGCCCCTGTTTTGGCAGAACAATTGGGAGAAATTGCCAAGTCTTCAACCCGGGAGTGCGCACCTCTACAGTTCAAATTAGACTTATAACGAAAATTTACGTATATAATCAAATTTATTTTACAGCCCGTCGAGTTTCGACGGGTTTCGTCTTGTCAACCCTTTACAATCCGTAAAGCAAGGGGTTGTGATTACAAATGATAAAGGATGTACAAAAGAGAAAAGGCCTTTGGCTTAATTTGAATATGAACAAACAAACAGCAATTAATCTGGGACTGCTGTTTTTGACGGCGAGAGCGAACGTTGGAGGTATGTTACCTTTTGGTCTTCCTGCCTGCGGCGCGTGGCTTTTCGCAGAAGAGTGTAGGAAATGGCCGCTGAACCGAATTTTTTACATACTGGCTTTTATTCTGGGAAGCTTCAGTTTGGGTCACTATATGGAGGCGGGTATTGTAACCTGCGCCATTTTGTTATTTGCCTTCTCAGCATCCATTCTTTCGGAGAAAGAGAAGACGGCAAAGTTGGGACTACTCCTGTTACTGTGCGCATTTGTACCGTCTGTTGTATTTTTGGCGGGAACGGATGCCTCTTTTGGGGATTTATTGCGATTGCTTTTGCAGTTGATGGTGATGTTTGTGGCGTTTTACGTGTATTGCTATGCAAGAACCGGGCTCCAAGCCAAGAAATGCGCGGCGATTCTCACCCAAGAACAGTTTTCTGCCATTTGTATGGCCGCTGTCATTGTACTTCTGGGACTGCCAGAAATTATTATTGCGGGGATGTCCACCATGCACATTATTGCAATTTGCCTCATTTTGTTGGTGGCATGGATTGGCGGTTTCGGCGTGGGGGCTGCCTGCGGAACTGTAGCAGGGATTCTCATGGCTTCCGGTAATGCCGTTTATATGTGTATGTATGCGCTAGGGGGATTCTTAGCTGGATTGCTAAACCGGTTTAAACGAGGGGGCGCTGTGCTGGGATTTGTGCTGGCGAATGTTTTGCTTGCCTGTGTTGCAGGGGGCGCTAAAGAATTAATTTTGGGCATGTACGAAACCGGATTCGCAGCGGTGGTGTTTTTGCTTATTCCCAGAAAACCTATGGGTATTTTCGATATCCCTATGCTTCGGAAAATTCTGGAAAAAACGGAACCGGACGTGGGGCAAAACGGTGGCGAATTGGCACCCCTTTTGCGTGAAAATTACGTGCCTACAGGTTTAATGATCGGACAGACCTCGGGAAAGGTTTCCGAATTGTCCAGAATTGGCAGTGAAATTGCAAAACAAACGGAAATTTTGTTTGAAAATGCTTCCCTTGTTCAATCTAACCATGGAGAACAATCTGTGGTACAGATTTACAATCGAGTTTGTGCACGGTGCGCTATGCGGGAGTCTTGTTGGCACACGGCATATACGCAAACGTATAAGCAAATTCAAAAATTGGCGACTTGCGCCGATGAAAGTGATGAAGAAGGTATCCATGAAACCATTGGTGCTTTTCTACAGTATTGCCCTAATACGGAAAAACTTCGAAGTGAGTGTAAGAAAATTACTGCGGCTCATCGACTGGAACGCATATGGCGTGGCCGGAATCAAGACTGCAGGAAAGCTACCGCATACGGACTTATCGGCGTTAGCCGTATGATGCGTCGAACGGAAGAAGAGTTGGATGAACAACGTAAGATTTATTATGAGCTTCGGGACAGCGTTCGTAGAGGCATGGAACAAGGGGATCTGACACTTGTGGATTTTGCTTGCCGTTTTACCCGGAGCGGACATTTGGAAATTCGCTTGGCAATGCCCAAAAGTACTTTGCTGCCCTGTAGTATGAAACCTAAAAACGGACATTGCGGCAACTGCACTCGGGCGTCAGAGATTTTGTCTAAAATTACAAAAAATACCATGGAAGCAACGGATTTATGTGGCTGTCAAGGCAACATCTGTACGGTGTTGTTTGCAGAGAAGCCTAAATATGATGTAGAACTTGGGGTGGTTTCTGCAAAAGCTCACCAAAGCGAACAAAGCGGAGATTGTTTTACTCGGTTTCAGATGGAAAATGGGAGCTTGTATGCCGTTTTGAGTGACGGTTTGGGCACTGGTCAACTTGCCTCCGGTCAAAGCCACGCTTGCCTGAAATTAATTCGGTTATTTCTGGAAGGGGGATTGAATTTCGGAGAGGCTGCAGAAGCGGTGGATTTGTTGATTGCAGCATCCGGCGACGGGGAAACCATCAGTACTGCGGTGGATGCGTTATATTTAGATTTATATGAGGGCGTAGCCCATTTTGCCAAAAGAGGTGCGGCCCCTTCTTATTTGCTGGATGGACTTGGGGCTTGGCGGGAAATCACCATGGCGCAAGCACCCTTGGGCTTCTTAGCAAGCGGCGGAAGTCCTGTGCGGGAGAACATCAACCACGGTTGTGTTATTATATTAATTTCCGATGGTGTCAGTGATGCTTTCTCGGCGGCAAATGAAGCGCTTCCTGCTTATTTGGTATCGGTCTTTGCGAAGGGGGAGGAGATGCAACCAAGCGTGCGTCGAATTTTGGATAAGGCAATTGCTTTATCTTCCGGCAAGCCTAAAGATGACATGACAGTGGCGGCGGTCCGGGTGACGGAAAAATGATCGGGACTTTGCAAGCGGTATTGACAAGCACCGATGAATTGTATATAATTAACACCGGTTCGACTTTTTGGAGGTGCAAGTAAATGACCAGTTTGGATATATTGAAAGTGATTTTGGGAATTTTCTTCTTGGTAGTTTGTGCGGCAGTTATTGTAGTAATTTTAATGCAGCGTACGAAGGAAGCCGGCTTGGGCGGCGCAATTACCGGTCAGACGACGGAGTCTTTCTATTCAAAAAGCAAGGGCGGTTTAAGCAAAGAGAAGTTTTTGATGCAGCTAACCATCGTGCTTTCCGTATGCTTTGCGGTTGTGGCAGTTGTACTGAGTGCATTGCTCAACGCGTGATTGGAAATACTATAAATTAGACAGAATGCCGTGGCAGAGGAATCCGTCACGGCTATTTTTGTATTTGATTAAGGATATGTGAAACCATGAGTTATAACAAAAGAAATAAAAGAGAAACACATAAAGAGAAACCAAAGAAAAGGGAAATGGCGGATCCGGGTGCCCTAATCAAGGATCGGGCTATCTTCCCGGAAGAAGTTCGGAAAGTTGCATCCAGAATGCCCAAGGAAGTGAAGGAATCCGTGATTGCCCGGGAGCTTCGCAAGGGCAGACGGGATTTGCGTCTGATGAACTTGGTTACCATTGATTCAGAAGACACCAAAGACGTAGATGACGCAGTGTCCATCTCCCGCAAGAACAATGGAAATTGGCTTCTCGGGGTGCATATTGCGGATGTAAGTCATTACGTCAAATACGGCAGTCCTTTGGATTTGGAAGCTTTCAGAAGGGGCACCAGTGTCTATTTTCCGGACCGGGTATTGCCAATGCTGCCCAAGGCATTGTCTAACGGTATTTGCAGTTTAAACGTGGGGGTACCCCGCCTTGCATTGTCCATCGAAATGGAAATGGATGAACAGGGAAATATCGTGGGTCACGAAATTTTTGAAAGTGTTATCCAAGTTCGATATAAAATCACTTACAATCAGTTGTATCAACTTTTCACCGTAGGTGAGCCCGGACTTAAGAAACAATTTGCGCCCTACTATGAGGATTTGATTGCTATGAAGGATTTAGCGGCTCTTCGACGAGACATTCGAAGAAAACGGGGTGCATTGGACTTTGATTTCCCGGAAACCAAAGTGGTGGTGGACGGGAGTGGAAAGCCGGTGGACGTGTATCCTTATCACACTACCTTTGCCAACAATATGATTGAAGAATTTATGTTGGCGGCAAATGAAACCATTGCCGCGCATTTCTACTGGCTGGACGTACCCTTCTTGTACCGAAATCATGGCGCGCCGGAAGCAGAGAAGATTGATAGTCTTGCGCAGGCGGTGCGAACCATGGGCTTTACGCTGAAGGGGCGCGGCGGGGAGATTCACAGTCACGCCATTCAGTCTATGTTGGAGAAATGCAAAGGCATGCCCGCGGAAAGCGTCATCAGTATGCTGGCCCTTCGCGCGATGCAGAAGGCTGAATATTCCGGGGAGAATAAAGGTCATTTCGGACTGGCGGCAGAATATTATACCCATTTTACGTCTCCTATCCGCCGTTATCCTGACTTGTTTATTCATCGGGTGATTAAGTGGAGTCTTCGTGGTGAGTTGGGCAGCGTCTTGGAAGAGGAGCTTCGGGGCATTGTGTTTAACGTGGCAGAGCATAGCTCGGAAACAGAGCGAGAAGCAGAGTCTGCGGAACGGCAATATACGGATATTAAAGTGGCAGAATACATGGCGGATTATGTTGGGGAGAAATTTACAGGCATTATCAGCGGCATTACATCCTTTGGAATTTTTGTGCGGCTTCCCAATTCGGCGGAAGGCTTGCTTTTCTATAACAACATGCCGGATTACATGATTTATGATGAGAAGAGAATGTTGGCTCGGGGAGAGGCGACAAAACGGACTTTCGCTATCGGAGATAGTTTAAAAGTGCTGGTGGCGGACGTAAAAATCCGTACGGGTCAGATTGAGTTCTTACTTGGGTGAGGAGTGGTGCGGATGAATTCTGCAGAAGAAAAATTATTTACAATTTACGAGAAAGTCCGCAATCACGTGGATTTTGTCCCTCAAGTTGGATTGGTGTTAGGTTCCGGTCTGGGGGATTTTGCCAATGAAATTCAGCTGGAGCAGGTTTTGGAATACAAGGATATTGAAGGTTTCCCTGTATCCACGGTATCCGGTCATGCCGGGCGTGTTATATTTGGATTTCTGGAAGGTGTACCTGTAGTTTGTATGCAAGGCCGGATTCATTTCTATGAAGGTTACGCCATGCAGGATGTAGTACTTCCGGTGCGGCTTATGGGTCTGCTGGGCGCGCAAAAGCTCATTCTTACCAATGCTGCGGGCGGCATGAATCCTTCTTTTCGGCCCGGGGATTTAATGATGATTACAGACCATATTTCATCCTTTGTGCCGTCTGCGCTGGCGGGTCCTAATTTCGAACGTTTGGGCACTCGTTTCCCGGATATGAGTGAAGTGTACAGTGTGACATTACAGAATATTTTACGGGAAGTTGCCCGGGAGCGTGGCATCTCCCTTCGGGAAGGCGTTTACTTGCAGGCATCCGGCCCTAACTATGAAACACCGGCAGAAATTCGGATGTTCCGCGGCATGGGCGCCGATGCGGTGGGTATGAGTACTGCTTGTGAGGCTATGGCGGCTGTGCATATGGGGTTAGAAGTATGCGGGATTTCCTGCATTTCAAATCTGGCTGCGGGGATGTCTTCCCACCCTCTTACCCATGAGGAAATTAAGGTGGCGGCGGACAGTGCTGCGCCCGGATTTAAGGCGCTGGTGCGGGGGATTATTGGAAAATTCTAAATTGATAAAATAATGCCTGGAGTGCTGGATGAAAAATGCGCTAAAATGCAGAAATCCTACAGATTTTTCTCGTGTTCTGTAGGATTTGATTGGTTATAACCGAAAAACCTCCGGAATCCGCTGTGGACCTTGAATTTTCTGTAGGAAAACGGTCTGAAATGTAAGAATTCATCCATTGACAAAAAAACTTTACATTTATCAGAGGACTATGGTATAAATAGAACAGAAAAACAAACTTGCACTAATTAAAATAAATACGGCGATAAACAAGGAGGCTATCATGAACAAATGTTTACGGATACTTGCGGTGATTCTATTGACGGTTCTCTTAGCTTTTTTTCTTCTGCTTCGTGGTTTGGTCTCTGGTATTCTTGTGAGTATAGGACAGTGGAGCTCTTGGCAATTGATGTTTGTGTGCTTGATTGTTGTACTTTTTCTTCTTGGTCTTCTGATTGCTGTCAAAAAGCGCAGGAGAATAGCGTTGTGGCTATTGCTGGCTGTAGCGGCGGTTGTGTTTTATACTGCTATAAACTATATAAAACCATTTTCTTTTGAGCAACATAGGGTTTGCTGTTCAGAAGATGTTTGCTTGATTTTCACACGTTCTGCGTTTGTGAAAGGGTATGACTATCAAGTTTACAGACAGCAGTGCTTTTTGGCAAAAGACACACAATTAGAAATTTCAACGCGTGGCAGATTTTCGTCTGACGATTATACCGTTGATGAGGAAAATGGGTGTGCAAATTTTTTTGGGTCAGGCGTAGAAGATTACGCAGTATGTAGCATTGATTTTGACGATCTTCCAAAAGTTTCTGTGAAAGAGGCAGTGCTTTTCTTTTTTAACGAATGTACGGTGATTTATATTGTTCTTTTAGTACGATTATTGTTGTGGGGAAAGATAACCCACTTGTGGAGTAAAAGAAGTAGAACATGAATGAAGTATTTAATGCCTATAAAGAACTAGCTGGTTCTGCGTGATTTAATCTGCGGAAATGACAGCTACGGAATCAAGGCCATCCCCCTCCTTTAATTTTCGTGAGGAGGGGGATTTCTTTGCATTTTACGGGAAGATATGGTAAAATTATCGATGTATAGTTTATTTTACCAAAGGTGGCTGGAAAGCCCCTATTAAAGGAGATGATATAAGTGTTCGAATTGGATCAATATGCACTGCAAATTGAGCCCCTTCAGAAGAATTTATATGATTTGAGGGATTCACTTTGACACGGAGGGCATGAAGAACCTCATTGAAGAATTGGAGAACAAAGCGTCGGAACCGGACTTCTGGAATGACCCGGCAAGTTCTCAAAAGACATTGCAACATCTTAAAGCATTAAAGAATAAACTTGGCAAATTTACCAACCTGGAAAGTCAACTGGAAGAGATTCAGTTAATGATTATGCTGGGCAACGAAGAGAATGATACCTCTATGCCGGCTCAAGTGGAAGAAGCATTGGAGGCCTACAAGGGCGCCTTTGAGATGCTTCGTTTAGAGACCCTTTTCACCGGCGAATACGATGGCAACAATGCGGTACTCACCCTCCATCCCGGTGCCGGCGGAACGGAGGCCCAAGACTGGGGCTCTATGCTGTTTAGAATGTATATGCGTTGGGGAGAGGCCCACGGCTTTGACGTGAAAGTTGTAGACTATTTGGACGGAGACGAAGCGGGTCTCAAGAGTGCGGTGCTGCAATTTAATGGCGACAATGCTTACGGCTTCTTAAAGAGCGAACATGGTGTACACCGTTTAGTACGTATTTCCCCCTTCGATTGTGCAGGAAGGAGACACACGTCTTTTGTACCTGTGGAAGTGATGCCGGAAATTGACGACACCATTGAAATTGATATTCGCCCTGAGGATTTGGAAATCGGCACTTATCGTTCCAGTGGTGCCGGCGGTCAGCATATCAACAAGACGGACTCTGCGGTGCGGATTACCCATAAACCTACCAACATTACGGTTGCCTGTCAAACAGAGCGCTCTCAGCTGCAGAACAAGGAAACCGCCATGAAGATGTTGCGTTCCAAATTGTTTGAACTCAAGCAAAGAGAGAACGTAGAGAAGATTTCCGATTTGAAAGGGAACCAGTTGGATATTGAATGGGGCAGTCAGATTCGCTCTTACGTGTTCTGTCCGTACACCTTGGCGAAGGATCATCGCACCGGCTATGAAAAGGGCGATATCCAAGCGGTGATGGACGGCGAAATTGA
>JAZRHX010000003.1:0-7373 GCA_045644985.1 Clostridia bacterium
TCTGGAAATCTTGTCGATTTCGTCAATAAAAATAATACCTCTTTCCGCACGCGCAACATCATAATCTGCAGCTTGAATCAAGCGCAGAAGAATATTCTCAACATCTTCACCCACATAGCCGGCTTCTGTCAAAGAAGTGGCATCTGCAATTGCAAACGGAACGTTCAAAACCTTTGCTAAAGTTTGCGCCAAATAAGTCTTACCGACACCGGTAGGTCCAATTAAGAGCACGTTCGATTTAGCAATTTCTACTTTTGCAAAAGGATCTTCGCCTTCAGTAGCATTCTTGTCTTTCTTCTTGTCTTTCGCGTGCTTTTGGGCGTCTTCAATACGCTTATAGTGATTGTACACAGCAACAGCCAGTGCCCGTTTCGCCCGGTCCTGACCAATAACATATTCATCCAAAGCGGCTTTAATTTCAGTAGGTTTCAAAAGTGCTTTCGCATCAAAACGCTCGCTGTCTACAATACACTCTTCTTCGCCCTCCACTAGGTCGTCTTGAAGAATGTCGCAACACAAATCAATGCACTCATCACAGATATAAACACCCGGACCGGCAATCAACCGTTTAACCTGCCCTTCCCGCTTTCCGCAGAAAGAACAGCGTACCTGCTTATCCTCGCTCTTTGCCATAGCGCACCCCTTCCTCTCCTATAAAGTATGACCAATAATGCTGAATCATACCGAAGATTATACTCGGGATGTCATAACTTTATCAATCAAGCCGTATTCCAGTGCCTGCTGTGCAGTTAAGAAATTGTCACGGTCCGTATCCCGCTCAATCACATCAATAGGTTTACCGGTACAATCGCTGAGAATTTGATTCAATTTGTTTCTGGTACGCAAAATATGATCCGCATGAATCTTAATATCCGAAGCCTGCCCTTGCATACCACCTAAAGGCTGATGGATCATGATTTCGCTGTTCGGAAGAGCCATACGTTTGCCTTTAGCGCCTGCTGTAAGCAACACAGCACCCATGCTGGCGGCCATTCCTACGCAAATAGTAGCCACGTCGCATTTAATAAACTGCATGGTATCATAAATCGCCATACCGGCGGAAACACTTCCGCCGGGGCTATTAATGTAAAGTTGAATATCCTTATCCGGATTCTCTGACTCCAGGAATAACAACTGGGCTACCACAAGGCTTGCAGTCGTATCATTCACCTCATCGCCGAGCATAATAATTCGGTCATTCAGCAGTCTGGAATAAATGTCGTAAGAACGCTCTCCTCTGCTGGTTTGTTCCACTACCATAGGGACTAATGCCATCTCAAATCGCTCCTTTCAATATTGCCTGAAAACCGGAAAGAACAGAGATAAATTCCAATTAGTCTTTCTTCTCAGTTTCAGTCTTCTTCGCAGCAGCAGTCTTCTTTGTGCCGGTTGCTGCTTTCGTTGTCGTAGTTTTCTTAGCCGGGGCCTTCTTAGCCGGGGTCTTTTCTTCTGTTCCTTCTGTAGTTGCAGCCTTCTTCGCCGGGGCCTTCTTTGCAGGAGCTTTTGCTTTCGGTGCATCTACTGCTACAGCAGAATCTGTAATCAATTCTGAAGCCTTACGAAGTTGAATGTCGCGAATAACTGCCTCTGTGCTGGCTGCATACATAGCCTTCACTTCCTCAACAGGCTTCTTCATATAATCAGCAGCCTCCTGGTATTCCTTATCAATTTCTTCCTGGGTTGCTTCAATCTTCTCGGCTGCAACAATCGCTTCCAAAACCAGGTCGCGCCGTACGTTAATTTCAGCCTGCGGTCTTACTCTTTCCTTAAACTCTTCAACCGTGGTGCCCATGTACTGGCAATACTTCGCCATGTCCATACCGTACATGCTGAGTTGCTGCTCCATACGACGTACTTCTTGCTCTTGAGAAGCTTGAATCATGCACTCGGGAATTTCCATTTCCGCATTGCCAACAGCAGTCTTCAATGCTTCTTCATCCATAGCACGCTTGGCTTCTTCCTCCTTCTTTGCAAGCATCTTCGCTTTCAAATCTGCTTTGTATTCAGTAAGCGTCTCGAATTCGCTCACGTCAGATGCAAAAGCATCGTCAATTGCAGGAAGTTCTTCCTTCTTAATTTCGTGAACCTTTACTTTAAATACAGCAGCTTTGCCTGCAAGTTCTGCAGCGTGGTAATCTTCAGGGAAAGTTACGTTCACAGCTGTTTCAGCCTCTGCTTGAACACCAACCAACTGCTCCTCAAATCCGGGAATAAACTGTCCGGAACCAAGTTTCAGAGAGAAGTTCTCACCCTTGCCACCTTCAAAAGGAACACCGTCTACGGAACCTTCGAAGTCAATAACAACAGTATCGTCCATAGCTGCAGCGCGATCTTCAACCGTAATCATACGTGCATTCTTCTTCGCTTCTGCTTCTACTGCTTGATCCACGTCTTCATCAGAAACTTCTGCAGCAACTCTAGTTACTTCCAAACCTTTATATGCGCCAAGCTTCACTTCGGGTTTCGTATAAACATCCACTGTATAAACAGCCTTCTCTGCATTAAACTCCTTAACGTCAATCTTCTGAGGATCAGAAACGACGTCTAATTTCAATTCTTCCACAGCGGCATAGTAGTCACGACCGATTACGTAGTCCATAGCATCATTGTAAAGTACTTCTTTACCGTAAATCTGCTCAACAACTTTACGGGGTGCCTTACCGGGTCTGAAACCATTCACGCGGAAGTTCTTCGCATTCTTCTTGAACGCATACGCAAGACCTTCTTCAATCAACTCCGGTGCCGATTCGATTTCAAGACGAACTAAATTCTTATCAACATTCTCCAATTTAACTTTCATAATTACTACTTCCTCCTACCGGCGTAAAACATCTGCCGTGCTATTTATACAAAAAGCCTGCCTTTTGGGCAAGCCTTGAATGACGATGAGATGCGGGAACAGGCTTATAAGACAAAGGTCCCACATCCGAAAAACTGTTCCGGGCTTACAGACCGTATCTCTTATTGAACTTGTCAACACGTCCGCCGGTATCTACCAACTTCTGCTTTCCTGTGTAGAACGGGTGGCACTTCGAACAAATTTCGACAGAAATTTCCTTCTTTGTCGAATAAGTGGTAAATGTCTCTCCGCAAGCACACTTTGCAGTTGTCTCCTCAAAATTCGGATGAATTCCTTCTTTCATTCCATGTCACCTTCTTTCACACAAATAAAGCGCTGTCACTTTACTCTTTCATTCCATATCAAGCGCCGCCTGAACATGCCCTGAAAAAGCAACTGACAGAACAGCAGACTGCATTATACCATACCTTCTACGCAAAATGCAACATTATTTTTTATTCCTCTGGAAAATATTCCGAATACCCGTCCACAACTTAGAGAATACGCCTACTTTGCCGCTTTCCTCCGATACTACCGTACCGTATTCTGCCGGCAAATCACCGGATGCCACGCGCCGAGACAAACGGTTTGCAATGAAAGAATCATAGAATAATACTTTAACAATCGCCGCTAAAACGTCGCCAATCAGCATACCCACAAAGCCGAATAACGTGCCACCAATACATAAGCCAATCAACACCAGCAAAGGACTCACGCCCATTTGTCCGCCTACAATTCGAGGCGTAATGAACCAATTGTCGATCATCTGAATCACTAAGATACAAATCAGCGCACGAACACCCATCCACGGGTCCTGCACCAAACTGATAAGTACCACAGGAACGGCACCAATCCAAGGACCAATATAAGGAATCAAATTGGTAAAGCCTAAAATAACCGCAAACAAGATCGCATACTTTACACTGCCAATAAGCAATACAATATAGGACAGCACTAAAATAACAGTGGCTTGCAGAAGCTTTCCGGTAAAATATTGTTTGAAAACCAAATCTACTTTTCTGCCCGTTTCAGAAATACGATCCGCCCGTTCCGGCTTAAATAATCCGTGCACAATCCGTTTGCTAGCCCGAAGCGCATCATCCTTCTCCAAAAGCATATATACAGAAACCAATAGACTCATTGCCACATTAAAGATACCCGTGCCGGTGGCTGTTACAATGCGGGTGCCGATAGATGCAATCAAATCTACACTCACAAGCCCCATCATGGTCTCTTTCAAAGATGCAATTCCGCTCACAATACTTTCTTGCACAGCGGGAGATAAATTGAACCGTCCACCTTCTACTATATCTCTGTAGAATCCGTTAATTGTATCAAACATGCCCGGAATCATCTTGGCAAAATCCGTAAGAGATTCTACCAATCTCGGCACAATTGTGAAAACCAAAAATAATACAAAAGCAACCAACGTAGCATAGGCAAGAGCAATACTCAAATACCGTTTGCCCCGGGTCGGTTTCATCTTCTTAAGCGGAACTCGTTCCAACCACCCCATATACGCATTCAGCACATACGCCAAGATAAAGCCATATACCAAATAACTTAACAAAGAGGCAAGAAAACCACACGCCTCTCCCAAAGACGCACGAAATCCAACAAAGTCATACACAATCTTCGTGGTCAGAATCAATAAAATGCCAAGCAACAGGAGTGTCTTGAAATTCCATTCCGATACCTTCCGGTGGAATTGCCATCCTCTGCGCTCACCCTCTTCTGTTCTCGTTATCTTCGGATCTTTCTCCATATTCAATCACTCTTCCCAGTTATGATAAACTTCCATAACATCGTCATTATCATCCAGTCCATCCAAAAGGCGTTCGATCTGTTCTAATTGCTTCTCATCTTCAATACGAACGTAGTTCTGCGGTACCATACGTACGCTGGCTTCTAAGAATTCATACCCTTTGGCTTCCAATGCATCCCGAACAGCGCCAAAATCTGCAGGTTCAGTGGTAATTTCAAAAGCATCTTCATCGGCATTGAAATCTTGGGCACCCGCATCCAGCGCATCCATCATCACGGTATCCTCATCCTTATCCCCGTCATTCTCAATGACGATAACACCTTTCTGATCAAACATAAAGGATACACAGCCGGAAGTTCCCATATTGCCGCCAAATTTATCAAATACGTGTCGAACGTCAGCAGCCGTTCTATTCCGGTTATCTGTAACACACTGCGCAATAATCGCAACGCCGGAGGGGCCGTAACCTTCGTATGTAATTTCTTCCATCACATCGTTAGCACCCTCGCCACTCGCCTTCTTAATGCTTCTCTGAATATTGTCATTAGGCATGTTTGCCGCCTTTGCCTTTGCAATAACATCCTTTAACTTGCTGTTGGCATCGGGATTGGGACCCCCGGCTTTAACTGCAATCTGTAATTCTTTGCCTAATTTTGTAAAAACTTTCGCTCTTGCAGCGTCTGTCTTGCCCTTCTTATTCTTAATATTGGCCCATTTGGAATGTCCAGACATAAAAAATCCTCCATTAAAATACTTTGTCGATTGATTATATACCATTTCCCGGGAAATAACAAGTGAAAAACACGGGTATAAATCGGTATTGGTCACCGTTCATACCCGTGCATATTTCATAAGCCTATAATCTCACAGAATTTCTTTTGTTACAATTACTTCCGCGCCAAACAAATCCTTGCAAATTACATCGCCCACACAGACGGGAGCCTCTACGGACATACCGCGAATGGACTCCATCGCCGGGAAAATAGATTCTTTCGCAATAGGGCAAGAAGTCTTTACACTCACCATAGTATCCTTCCGATTCGAAACCCGAACGATGGAAGTTACGGTCCTGGTGGGATGGGTACATTCTTCAATAGCATACTGCTCTCCTTTTGCACAAGTACAACCAGTCACTTTCAGTGCCCCAATTTCTCCCTCTACGGTTACTGCACAGCCACGGGGACAAACAATACAAATCAATTCCTTTTTCATACAATTTCCTCCAATGACACGGTGATTTCTCCTTGTACGCCGGTAAGTTTATCTTTCTTCACAACGATCTTCTCCATCTCCCCCGGTGCCGCTTTCAAACGTATCGCGGTAGCCAACACTTCCTCACCTGCGCTTACCGTAAAGCGAACTTTCCCGTAGGGCTGTACAACGCGCAAGAACAAAGAAACGTCTTTTGCCTCTCCAAGGGTAATGCGCTGGGGCAATACGTACCGCACGCCTTGTCCGGGTAGCACACGAACCTTCTCCCCATCAGCTTGCTGTCCTAACACAAAATTAGCAGCGCCGGTACCTGCAATTTCCGCCTCATCAGAAACATAGTCCACTAAATCATGCACCTGCAATACGTTGCCACATGCAAAAATACCCGGAATCTCCGTCTGGCGATTCTCATCTACCAATGCACCATTGGTAATGGGATCAATGGGAATACCCGCCGCACGAGTCAATTCGTTCTCCGGAATCAAGCCTACAGACAACAGTAGCGTGTCGCAGGGGATATAGCGTTTTGTTTCCGGTAAGATGCATCGATTCGAGTCTACCTGAGCAATGGTAACTCCTTCTACACGATCTGTCCCGTGAATTTCAGCGACCGTATGGCTTAAATACAAAGGAATACCATAATCTTCCAAACACTGCACAATATTTCGAGTTAAGCCACCGGAATATGGCATAATTTCGCAAACCGCTTCTACTTTTGCGCCTTCTAAAGATAAACGGCGCGCCATAATAAGACCAATATCGCCGGAACCTAAGATTACAGCCTTCTTACCTACGGTGTAGCCCATACAGTTAATCAATTTCTGTGCCGTACCTGCACTATATACACCGGCAGGTCTTGTGCCGGCAACAGACAATGCACCACGGCTTCGCTCCCGGCAACCCATAGCCAGCACAACAGCACCGGCTTGAATTTTCATAAGACCTTCACGGCTTTGTGCCGTTACAACCAAGTCCGGAGAAACAGCCGTTACCATGGTGGTATGGTATACTTTAATTCCACGTTCCTCTACTTGTTTCTTATATACGTCTGCATATTCAGGACCGGTCAATTCCCGACCCAATTTATGTAAACCAAATCCGTTATGAATACATTGGCGAAGAATACCGCCCAGCTCTTCCTCACGGTCAATGATAACCGTGTCCGTAACGCCTCGGTCATATGCAGCAATTGCTGCTGCCATACCGGCAGGACCGCCTCCTACAATTACAACACTATGCTTTATCATGATGCTGTCCTCCTGTTAAATCCTTCCTGTTACAAGCTCGGACGTATGGCCCTTCTTTGTAATCTGTTCCATCGAAACCCCATTCTCCTCCGCAAGCAGCTTCATTACATAAGGCATGCAGAAACCGCCTTGACACCGTCCCATTCCGGAACGCGTTCTACGCTTTACACCGTCAACGTCATGGGCAGGCGGATTTCTGCGAATAGCATCCCGAATCTCCCCTTCGCTCACGGTCTCACAGCGGCAAATAATCCGTCCGTACGCCGGATGCGCCGCAATATAAGCACTCTTCTCTTCATCATTCATTTTC
>JAZRHX010000004.1:0-2427 GCA_045644985.1 Clostridia bacterium
GTAAATTCCGGATGTTTGTTACATTCCGCTGCAATAAAATTATTAATTGATTCTACTTGGTGGGCAGTGGTTGCCGTAGAGCAAACCAAATAACGGGTCACACCGATTTGCTTTCCGTCTTCAATTAAGCGCTCTGAAGTGCCGCCGACTTCCATGGGAATATCATAAAAAGCGCCGATAGCGTCCACTGCTTTATCCGCAATTTTCTCCGGGAAAATATGGGTGTGCATGTTAAAGATTCGTTGGTTCATAGCATCAAAATCCTTTCGACTAGGGAAGTATAGCAAATTTCACCTTAACCTTCAAGCAAAAATAGCCGAGAAATCATATGATAATAATGAGGATATTTTACAGGAGGGAAACGAGATGAGAAGGCGTAGATATATAGGGAATCACAAAAGACCAATTTTGCCCCAACCATCTGTACGGAAAGAGACGCATACCCAAAGTCATGATCCGTATATACCGAATGTACGCCCCTTTATGAAGTCCAATGGATATTCGGAAGGATTAGAAGAAATATTGCAGGAAATTGAGGGGTTGAGTAGTCGTAAAAATTTTTATTATGAACAGGGGGATTTATGGCGGAAAAGGTCGTAATGTGCCTTGCCTTTTCCCCGGAAGTCGTGTATACTTATAAAGTAGGTTTTTTGTGAGTATTTGAGAGAATTTTCCGGGGTTTCTATGCTAAGTAATTTTATCAAGACACAATTGGATAGTTTGGCTGCATTAATGGGTGGCGTCTTTGGTATGGTCAATGATTCCGGGCAAGTTTTGTATTGCGCTGGAGGAGAAATTGCGGAGACGGACTGTTTGTTCAAAGGATATCTGGGGAATCCCGGGGATTTATTTGCGGGTCCCTATTTTTGTTTGAATGATTACATCTTCTATCCGGTAGAGATCCAAGGGGAAGATTCTGTGTTTTTGTTTCTTCTGCTTCCTGAATCAGAGCGAAATGAAGCCAGCAAAACGGAAGCTGCGCGGCTTCTATCTGTGGCGGCTTATGCGGTTGCCGATCAGGAAATTCGCCACGAGAAACGGCTTTGCGATTTATTTAGACGTCTGATTACAGAGAACCGTAAAGGCGTTCTTCGCGGCGAAATTGAGGAAGTCTGCGGAACAGGCATTTTAAAGCATACAGCATTTCGTTTGTTGCTTGTATCTCCTGCGGGAGAGCTTTCCTCCTTTGATAAAGAGGTATTGCTGTCTGTTGTGCGAAATATTTTTTCGCCGGAGCAGGGCTATTTTTGTGTACAATCCGAAGGCAATCGTCTGATGGTGGTTTGCCCTGTAAGTGATTCGGTTGCAAAGACACGCCTGGAAGAATACGCCGGTACATTATGTGACACGGTAATGGCAGAAGCGATGATGCTTGTTCGTGTATCTCTTAGCAGTACTTTCGCCGATATTACAGAAGTGGGCAATGCTTTCCAGCAAGCCGATCGTGCTCGGGCGATTGGGGAAACTTTTGATTTATCTTACAAATACTACGATTACGACGTGCTGGGTTTAGAAAAATTGATATTCTCTTTCCCTGTACAAGCGTGCGCTGAATATGTGCGAGAGACATTCGGCGCTGAATTTTTGGCAGATCGGTCGGCGAAGGAGCTACTTCTTACGGTCCGCACATTTTTGGATTGTAATCAGAACGGCAGTGAAGCTGCCCGCGTTCTTTATATCCATCGTAATACGATGATGTACCGTTTGGAGAAGTTTAACCGCCTTACCGGATTAGACTGTGCCCAATTTAATACGGGACTTCGGGTTCGGCTGGCTATGATGATTCTTCAGTATTTGGAGAAGAAGGAGCCCGGATTGTTTCGGTGGCAGAAGTAATAGATAAGCGTTTGGGGAGACGAGAGATGGCAGAAGAGTACGCAAAGCGGAGAACAATGATATTATTTGACCAAGTGCATAAGACTTATCCCAATGGAGTAGAGGCGATTCGCGGTTTGGATTTCCGTATTTACGATGGGGAGTTTGTGTTTTTGATGGGTGCCAGCGGAGCCGGCAAATCCACCTTGATTAAGTTGCTTATGAAGGAGGAGGAACCCACCGAAGGACGGATTTCCGTTAATGGTCGCTTCCTTGCCAGAATTCGTCGCAGTTCTGTACAGAAGTATAGACGGAATATCGGCGTTGTTTTCCAGGACTTCCGGTTGTTGGAACGCAAGACGGTATTTGAGAACGTGGCTTTTGCTATGGAAATTTTGGGTGCGCCTCGTAGCGAGATAGAAGAACGTGTCACATTGGTACTGGAGCTGATGGGCCTTTCTTCCAAGAAGAATGAATATCCGACCCATTTGTCCGGCGGCGAACAACAACGTGTGGCGTTGGCGCGGGCGATTATCAATACGCCTAAGATTTTAATTGCGGACGAGCCCACCGGTAATTTGGATCCGGAGAATTCTGCTCAGATTATGCAGC
>JAZRHX010000005.1:0-4021 GCA_045644985.1 Clostridia bacterium
TATTAGATAAATCCTATCCTTTACTGTATAAGTTAAGAGAACGCACCGGCATTTTGGTATTTCCCGGTTTCTTCGGATATTCCGAGGACGGAGACATTGTAACTTTCTCCAGAGGCGGTTCCGACGTAACCGGCGGTATCTTAGCCGCAGCCACAGAAGCGGATGTATACGAGAACTTTACCGACGTAGACTTTGTATACGCGGCCAGTCCCAAGATCATCGAGAAACCATTCCCTATTCCTTTGTTCACCTATGAGGAAATGCGGGAATTAGCTTACGCAGGTTTCAGCGTGCTTCACGAAGAAGCTTTAGCGCCGGTATATAAGCTGGGAATCCCCGTAAATATCCGAAATACAAACAATCCGGATGCACCGGGTACATTCATTGTATCCGACAAAAAGGCACCTAAATCTACCTTCCCCGTGGTGGGCATCGCCGCAGACACCGGATTCTTGAACATTTATCTCCATAAGCATATGATGAACAGAGAAATTGGTTTTGGTCGTCGTTTGCTTTCTATTTTGGAAGATGAGCTCATTTCTTATGAGCATATGCCTTCCGGAATTGACAGCATTTCTGTGATTATTCGGGGTAGCAACTGTGATGACGTTAAGTTAGCACGGGTAATGGATCGCATTGAGAAAGAATTGGGCGTTGATACCCTTCATGCAGAAAGAGATTTAGCTATTGTAATGTTGGTAGGTCGCGGTATGACCAAGTCTGTCGGTATTGCGGCACGGGCAACCGAAGCCTTTAACAGAGCCGGTATCAACATTAAGATGATTAACCAAGGTTCCAGTGAAGTAAGCATTATGTTCGGCGTGGAAAGCGCAGACGCAAAAGCTGCGGTGCAGGCACTTTATGGAGAATTCTTCGATTAAGCAGCAAATACAAGCAATCAGCAAACAAATTCGGGTCAGTTCCTTAGGACTGGCCCTATTTGGTAGTTGCATTCTAGCATTTGGACTCTATCAAATTCATTCTGTTTCTCAGGTTACAGAAGGTGGCGTTTTGGGGCTGACTTTGTTCTTTGAACATTGGTTGAATATTTCCCCGGCATTGTCCGGTTTTGTGCTCAACGTCCTTTGTTATTGTATTGGATTTCGTGCCTTGGGTAAAATGTTTCTTTTCTACTCCGCCGTATCCGGAATGGGCTTCTGCGCGTTTTACGGGCTATTTGAATGTTTCCCCCGTCTTTATCCCGAAATTGCGAATTACCCCTTGGTTGCAGCAATGGCAGGGGCTGTTTTTATAGGCATCGGTGCAGGACTTTGTGTCCTTGTAGGCGGTGCACCTAGCGGAGATGATGCTTTGGCCATGACGCTGGCCGCAAAAACACGTATTTCCATTCAAATGGCGTATTTAATCAGCGATTTAACCGTACTTGCCCTTTCTCTAACCTATATTCCCATAGAAAGACTTGTATATTCCCTGCTAACTGTAGTATTATCGGGGCAAATTATTGGAATCATACAAAAAATACCCTTTCGGGGAAAGAAAGGCGCAAAATGAAGCGGTTATTGCTAATTATTTGGATTTTAGTTATTCTGACAAGTTTATTCGCTTGTCATAATAGTCGAACGCAGACTACACCCACACCCACGATAGAAGTCACGTCTTCTCCTCTTCCGACCCAAACGCCGGACCCAATAGCAGAACGCCTGCGTCAAATGACCTTACAAGAGAAAGTTGCTCAATTATTTATTATTTTTCCGGAAGCCTCGACTACAAAGAAACAAGCTGTCATAGCTGTCAGCCAAGAAATGAAAGATTTTCTTAACCAATATCCCGTAGGCGGTATGATTTTTTTTGAATCCAACGTACAAAATCCCGAACAACTTAGAGCGCTGACCCGGGACTTGCAAGCAAGCAGTAAATATCCTTTATTGATTGCAATAGACGAAGAAGGCGGACGTGTTGCAAGAATTGGAAAGAATCCGAATTTCTCTGTGCCTAGAATCACTTCTGCTTTAGAAATCGGGCAACAAAATACCCCCTTCTTGGCAAAAGAATGGGGACAGCAGCTTGGCACATATTTGAAAGAATACGGTATTAACTATAATTTAGCGCCTGTAGCAGATATTCTCAGCAATCCCGCCAATATGGTGATTGGCGACCGCTCCTTTGGAAGCGATCCTCAAATGGTGGCGCAAATGGTAACCAAAATGATGAAGGGCCTACAAGAGAAGGCAATTGTAACTTGTGTGAAACATTTTCCCGGTCACGGTGACACCAGCAAAGATACCCACGTAGGAAGCGTAATTTCAGAGAAGACATGGGAAGAAATGTTGTCTTGTGAATTAGTTCCATTTAAAGCAGCGATTGCCCAAAGGGCAGACTCTATTATGGTGGGACACATTTCCACTCCCAATGTAACTTCCGACGGGCTTCCCAATTCGCTTTCCTATGAAATGATTACCACCCGTCTTCGAGAAGAATTGGGATTTCAAGGTGTTGTAATTACAGATGCCTTGAACATGGGCGCAATCACACAGAATTACAGTGCCGGAGACGCAGCGCAAAAAGCATTTCTGGCAGGCGCAGACATTTTACTCATGCCACAGAATTTCACAGAAGCCTACCATGCAATTTTGCAATCGGTGGAAACCGGAACCATATCGGAAGCACGTCTCAACGAAAGTGTCCTCCGAATTCTTAAATTGAAGGAAGCTGCTTGCGTAACGTCGTCTTGGTAATTGCATCAGCAAAAGTACTATCAATGGTATCTTCTAGAATTTTCATAATTTCTTGGGGCGTTAACTGAAATGTGTCCATCAGTTGTTGCCATTCTTTTCGAATGCTCGTATTGGAAACGGTGGTATTATCCGTGTTTATCGTGATGCGCACACCGGCATCCATGAAAGTGCGCAAAGGAAATTCCCGAATATGCGCAAATACACGCGTATTTAAATTGCTGGTAGGACATAGTTCTAAAGGGATCTGCTTATCCGCTAAACGGTTCAGCAGCACAGGGTTCTCCCATGCACGGACTCCGTGACCAATTCTGGAAGCGCCCATATTGAGGGCACTTTCCACACTCTCCCATCCCCGGGCCTCCCCCGCATGCATCGTAAAAGGCACACCCAATTTCCGCGCAAGAATAAATTCTTCCGTAAAATATTGATTGGGCCACAATCCTTCTCCCCCTGCCAAATCCACCGCTACCACGCCTCGACCTAAATAGCGTGTTGCCAGCCGAATCGTTTCTAAATTCGCCCTTTGTGTTTGTCCCCCCCGCATACAACAAAGGATCAGATTAGCAGGGATTTTTCCGGAAAGCCCTCGAACGGCAGCTTGCACCGCTTGTTCTTGTACCATCCCTTTACGCGTATGAAGGGCTGGTGCAAATCGAATTTCCACATACATTAAACCTTGTTCAAAAAGCTCCTCAATGAGTCGTGAAACCGCCGTTTCAATAGCTTTCTCAGTCTGCAAAAGGGAAAGAGGGAAATCAAACTTCGTCAAATACATATTTAAATCTTTGCAATCCGAAGAAACACTCAACTGTGTTTGTAACGCCTTTCTATCTTCCGGTACGAAAACATCTTGTGCTTTTGCAAGAGCGCGAACCGTTTCCAGCGACAAAGATCCATCCAAGTGAAGATGCAAATCCATGAAACAATTTAAGTGTATAAAATCCATCTAATTACACCTCACAAAAAAGGGCTGCCTCTCCGGGCAGCCCTGGTAACCATCAAGAACGTACGCCGTTCTTAAATCTCTTAATATATTGTTTTGTCAAATCCCAGTACAAAGACGGTTTCTCGTTGCCATTGGAATCCAACCATTTCTCAATGCCGTATCCGGACGGGAACAAATCCGTCTTAGCAGTCCATATAGCCGTATGCTCCGCATATTCATTAAAAGAATTAATGACTACAAAATCCGGAACAATATTGGAAGCAAGAAGTTTCTTCCAGCCGTTCTCGTAGAAGCTACCACGCTGACGCATTACATAAGGAAGGTTTGCGCTGCCAAAGGGAGCACCAATCTTGTACCAGCCGGGCATCATCACCGCTAC
>JAZRHX010000006.1:0-3794 GCA_045644985.1 Clostridia bacterium
GTCAAAATTTCCAAGCCCCACCCCCCTTGGAACAGCTTCCGGGATGGTCTGATATGTGTATACGCGCATAGTATCCAAATCCCTCACTTCTTAGATTACGAATTGCCCGAAATCTTCGCGTATGCCGTTACCGCTTCTTCATAAGTGATTCCCCGAGCATTGTCGTAAATCTTAGAGAAATCCATACTGGGAAAACGAGGGGTTCCGCCTTCTTCTCCATTAACAGTTAAGAACAGCTTTTGATGTTTAACAAAAGAGGTTCCGTCTAAATTTGCTCGATCTTGGAAAATAACACCTTCAAAATTCATCTTGTTCTTCCAAAAACCGGTGGCTGAGCTGCTGGCGGTTCTGGAGAACCAGTTTACACCTACACCGCAAAAATAAGCGAATCCGTATTTGTTCAAAACTTTCTGAGCAGCAGGAATTGTTCCGTCGGTTCCTTGAGACCAGCTTCCGTAAGGATATACGTAAATCTTTGTTTCTCCAATAAGTGGCGTCACTTCATTCTTAAATTTCGAAGCGTCATCCTCCATCCACGCTGAACTTTGGCCGGCCATTCGACCATGTTTATAAGAATGACTTGCAAAATACCAACCCGTATCCTTCAATGCTTGTACAATAGGCTTTACTTTTGTAATTTCTTCTTGCCTCTGTGCTTCTGTGAAACCGCTGGCTTCTGCCCGCTGGGTGCGATATCCTAAGATTCCGTCGTAACCGGTAAGACAAATCATTCCTTTAGCACCGTTATAGGAGAAGTCCGGATGGGATGCTACAAATTTATCCAAAACAGGAATAAACTCATTGTCATCACTAATGACTTCCGAACCATCCTTCATCTTGGTGTAGGTAACAACCTTTCCCTGTTCGTTCAGAATCAGCTTGTCCACCATACCTCTACCAAGTTTGTTAGAATAATAATTCGTATCATCAAAAGAAAATACCAACGGTTTCTTTCCTTCCGGGAAAAGGAAATTCTTCTTCACTTTATATTCAGTAACACCGTTTACCTCGACCGTTTCATAAAACTCATTCAAATTAATCAGCATGTAGCCGTCTTGATAGAGTGCTTCCAAAATAGCCTTGAATTCCTTAACCGTAATACAATCAATAAAATACGTATCCCAATAGAAATTATCTGTATTTGTGTTCTTGTAAGCAATTTCAGGGAATGCAATCAAAGAATGGGTAAATACGTGTTCAATATTGCCCGTATATGTGACCATATTATACGATACCGGTGTAGTAGGCGATGGAGCGATAGGAGCTTTCGATGCGGGCGGTGTATTGACAGCCTCTCCCGAAGCAGTCGCCGCATCGGACGGAGAAGCAGAAGCACTTCCTTTGGATCCATTGTCAGAAGGTGCCGCAATCGCTGTAATTAATACAAGGATAATTACACAAAGTATTCCAATCAGTACAAACAAACCGATAGATTGATTCTTCTTTCTTTGTTCTGCCATATGTGCCACATTCCTTTCATACAAGAATAAATGTATTATGTCCCATAATATCAGACATTATAGTCCCGATATCCTTGGTTCACGGTAGAAATAAACTCTTCATTATTCTTCGTCTTCAGCATTCTGCTGACAAACATCTCTGTATCAGAGGATATCCCGCTATTAGAATACGCTTTACGAATTGCATACACCGCATTCATCTCAGCTTTGGAAAGCAATAACTCCTCTTTACGCGTACCGGAACGATTAATCTCAATTGCAGGGAATACTCTCCGCTCTGAAAGTTTTCGATCCAAATGAAGCTCCATGTTACCGGTACCCTTGAATTCTTCAAAAATCACGTCATCCATCTTACTTCCGGTGTCAATCAGCGCAGTTGCCACGATGGTCAAACTTCCTCCACCTCGAATATTTCGTGCCGCACCGAAGAACCGTTTCGGATTATACAGCGCACCCGGATCCAAACCACCGGAAAGAGATCTGCCTGTAGGGGAGATGGTGATATTGTATGCACGCGCCAAGCGGGTTAAACTATCCATTAAAATCACCACGTCATGGCCCATCTCCACCAAACGGCGAGAACGTTCAAACACTAATTCAGCCACTTTTATGTGTCGCTCCGGAAGCTCATCAAAAGTAGAAGACACAACTTCTCCCCGAACAGACTCTTGCATATCCGTTACTTCCTCAGGGCGCTCGTCAATCAGTAGCACGATTAATTTAATCTCCGGATGATTGGTGGTAATGGCATTTGCAATCTTCTTCAGTAGCACTGTCTTTCCGGCTTTGGGTGGCGATACGATCATCCCTCTTTGTCCCTTGCCAATAGGCGCCATTAAATCAATGATCCGGGTAGATAATTCATTCTGCGCAGTTTCTAACCGAATGCGTTCATCCGGATAAATAGGCGTTAAGGATTCAAACGGCTTACGTCTCAAGGATTCTTCTGCCGGTAAATCATTCACCGTTTCCACAAAACATAATGCTTGATACCGTTCATTGTCTCTTTGAAGACGACTTCGACCCTTCACATAGTCACCCGTCTTCAAGCCAAATCTGCGGATTTGTGCCGGTGCTACATAAATATCTTTATTTCCCGGGTAATACATATTCACGCGAAGGAATCCATAACCATCCTGCAGAACTTCCAAAAGTCCCTCCACAGGTTCCCCTTGAGGTTCCTGGGGTTTCTTCTCCGGCACAGGTTCGGACTTTACTTCTGCGGATTCTTCTACAACTTTCGCATCTTTCTCCCTCGTCGTTCTTCCTTTCCCCGTACGTTTCCCTTTACTCACTACAGATGTCCGACGACGCTGTTTCGATTCAATCTTCCTTTGTGACTTTTCTGTAGATTCTTCCGGTGTTTCCAATGCAGAAATCGTATCATCACGATCCTCCTTAGAAACAGCGGAAACTTCTAAACCAGGTTCCGGACCAGGCGCTGCAACGGAGATTTCTTCCTTTCCCGGTTTCGCCACGACCTTTCGGGGGCGACCTTTCTTCACGGGTTCCGTTTTTGTTTCTTCCGAATCATTCTTCTTGCTCTCCTGTTCACCGGTTCCGGCAATCAAAGCAATCAGTTGTGCTTTAGAACATCGTTCCGGCACTGAAAGTTGCATCATTTGTGCAATACTGCGCAAATCTGCCACACTTTTCTTTTGAAGATTTTGGAAATCCATGCATTCACCAACCTATGTAAAATTATAATTATATGAAACGTGTTCTTTTTATAATGAAATACTGTGAAATGTGTTATGAATCAACAATATGAACAAAATCTATTCCGTTCGGAATCTCTAGGGCTCATTGTAGACTTTTTACGGTAAAATGTCAATATACGGAAGCGCTTTTCTTTGATTCGTAAATCGGTCGAAATGGAGCAAATACAAAAATATTTAAAAAGCGCCGGCATCACCAATACTTTATAAGTCAAAGTCGCATTTTATCCTCCCACAAAAAAACGGAGTTCAAAGAGATTTTGCGTCCCTTTAGAATCCCCCGTTTGATTAAGAGCCAAATATAGAAATCCATCCTTACGACAACGGATTGGAAATTTGCCGAATCAATTCTCTGCCCACGTCATGCATTAAACGCGCTCCGGAAAGCTTCAACGAATTCGGCATGCGTGCGCAAGTATTTCCGGCTTCAAAAGTTAAATCTCCCGTATAACCAATTTCAGAAAGTGCCCGTGTCACAGCAGAAAAATCAATGCTCATTGTATATGGAAGTGCGTGGTTATCATCCCGCAGATTGTTATCATGCACATGAAGAGCCTTTAAGCGGTCTTTGCCCAATGCACGAATCATCTTGGGGAAAGTCGGAGGCCAAGCGGTC
>JAZRHX010000007.1:0-4958 GCA_045644985.1 Clostridia bacterium
CATGGTTCGTATACGTTTCATAGGATTTCCTCTTTATTCTTGTTCTTCTCTGCGACGAAATCCGCAAAGCACAATTACGCCTGCAACAGCCATTAAAATAGCTACACAAGGAAGCAAAATCGAGGAATCCGAAGTAATCGGATTACCGGTTGGCGTCTGCGTTGCAGTCGGTGTGGCGACAGGTGTCTGCGTGGGGGACTCTGTAGCCGTCGGGGTTGCCGTAGCGGTGGGTGTAGTCGTAGCAGAAGGATCTAAAAGACCTTTAGAAACTGTAAGATTTCTCCAAGATACACCTTTGCCACGGAAACCGATTCTTCCATCCAAAGGAAGTTCTGTTGTATTAATAGAAAGTGTTTCAACCAAAGATTTATTCACGTAAACCTTTACTTGCTTTGCCGTTTCATCCACAAGTAAGTCTACCCGTACCCATGTGCCGTTGTTAAACTTAGCACCGGTTGCTTTCTCGGTTGTTTTCTCTAAGTATTCGCTCACTTTTCTTCTTTGATAGCGAAAATGAACCGGACGATTGGAGGTACCGGTACGCTCAGTACCTAAATCTTTAAATTCGAATCTGTGGTGATTATTTTCCCAACGTGACTCACCAAACAGAATAATCGCTTCCAAAACCGTAGAGGCCGTGTAAGAAGAAACCGTAAACTCTACGGAAATCGTGAATTTATCCTGACCTTCTAAAATCTTACCGTCCGTAAGAAATACGTTATTCGTGGTCGTCGTGCTCATCGAAAGAACGCCGTTTGCATACACATCTCCATTCTCTCCGATTAGACCGTCACCACTGGCTAATTTCCCGGCACTGTTCAGTGTTTCAAAGGTAAACAGCACATCGCTTTCTGCGCCAAACACGTTTCCCGCGAAACATCCGATTAACATAATGACCGATAATACAAGTACACAAAATCTCTTTGCCACGATAGTACCCTCTTTCAGAAATATTAATAATCTGTTTGCAATTCTACACGAGGGTGTATCGCAATACAATTGCAATTATAGCGGAAAAATATTGCATTTTTCTAAAATCGTGGTTTTTCATCCCGAGGGGATATGCCAAAGTGTTTTTTATATTGTCGATAGAACGTTGTATACTCTTTAAATCCACAAATCGTACACACGTCGTGGGCAGGTACACCTTTCTTCAATTGCTCTTGCGCAAACAAAAGACGCTTCAGTAAAATATACGAATGAAGGCTATATCCGTTCTTCTTTCGGAATAAATAATCCAAGTTGGACGTACTGGTGTAGAAAGCGCCGGCAATAGATTTCAGCGAGATATCTTCAGTTAAATATGCATTAATATATCGCATCACCTCAATAACCAAATCTTCGGATTGAAGCGCCACGTCATTCCTACGCCGAACTTGGTACATTTCGTTAATGAGGTAAAGAATCATTTGCATTTTGATGGCGAGCGTAATTCTTGCCCGATAAGGATTACTTTCGTTAGAATCAGCAATTCCCCTGATAAAACGACTCAGTTCTCTGGGAATTTCTTGATCCAAATACAAGTTCTGTACACCGTCCGGACGAAGATCAAATGCCTCTAGCAACCATAACTTCGGATCGGTAGTATACACAAACGCAGATAGGAATTCAATTGTAATATATTCATTCTCCGTATCTTTCGAAAGCACCAACTGCTTGGTTTCATTGGGACGAATCAACACCATACTGCCGGATACCAGGGGATAATCGGTCCCCTCCACAATATAACGACCGCTTCCGTTGAAAAGATAGAATATCTCATACATGCCCCGATGTTTTCGGGAATAATAATATACCCGCATCCGATAACGCCCTTGAGGTACATCCGGGAAATAAAACGTAACGCTGTTCCCTACCCGTTTCGTCTCTGTAACGTTCATGTTTATCACCGTTCGTTGCGTCCTTGGATGGAGTTTCGCCGTACCGCCAAAAGCTTCCGCAGGCAAGGCGGACGCTTCTATGCGGGCACATAGGCAATATTCCGGTGCAGGTCCATAAAGCGCGACGGCGCCTAATGCAACTTCGCCGGTATCGTCTTCCTTAATTTGGAAAGAAATAGTGTGTGCACCATCTGTAAGGAACGCAATCTCTTTTTCTTCAAAACATTCTTCTGAGTAATCAGCCCAACTTCCCACAAAGCCTGCAGCCGGCTCTCTTTTGTGAAAATAAAATTTGCCAGCAGGCGCACCATCTACAAGTACTGTATGAGACGCAGCGCCATCATGAATCGGACCTTTCTTAATCTGATATTTGTTATTGCGAATATAGCTGACAACAATGTCTTCCCAAGCTTTCTCGTAAATAATTTCCATATCCATCCTTACAGCACCCGCATACCGTCCTTGACTTCTTTCCAGCACGCCACTTTTGTGGCATCTGCCGGATATGCATCATATTTGCATGCCACAATATGTTTCTCACTCTTGTCGTAGAAATCTTCGCCTTCAATCCAAGTTCTGGTTTCGCCAATTCGGAAGTTTACGGGGTCCCGCCATACCCATTCCGGTGTAGGCCACAGGAAAACGGATCCGCCAACCATATGGTACACAGGTTCTCTGACACCGGCTTGACCGTGGTGGGCGGTTTGAATAATATCACTCCTAACGTTGGCAATGGGCATCTGTTCATAGCGTATGCTGCCTTCCGTACCCAAATCGTTTAAGAACAGTACTGTTGTATCCTCTATGTGGAAACGCAATACAATGGATTCATTGTTTGCAGCACCTTGGTCCACAACGTCCCAAGTCTTATGCACGTCAATTTGGATACCGTCAATTTCAATTGTTAATCCGGAAGCAATAGCACCTTGATTAATAACTTCACCATTTAGAACATCATAATAGGACTGTCCGGGAGGAACAGGAATACTATGAACTTGAGCATAGCGTTCCAAACCGTCTTTGAGTTTCTGCAAAGATTTTGCTTCCGACGGGAATGGGTAGGCAGGCGTATCATAGGGCGGAAAATCAAAATAAAAATGATTGATTTTATAATTAGAATCCACCGTATAGTCGTTAAGCATCTTGGCAAGTTCACCATAATGGTCAATATGCGCATGGGATAAGAACCAGGCTTCTACTTCAAAATATTTGCCCTCGTCCACCCCTGCAATGGCTCTCAAAGCTGACGTTAAATACGCAGGAGCGTTAAGTCCGTATCCGTCAATACCACCATCTATAACAATCAGCTTTCCGTTTTGCGTCTTTAACACGTAGCATTGCATTAAGCTGACCGGTTCCGGAGCCAATTGGTACAATTCTACCGAAGCTTTCTCTTTCATAGCAAACGTGCCTCCTCTATTTACATGTTATCATAGTGGATTTTGGATATACTGTCAAGAAAGACTTGTGCATCCAAAAGAAATTCGTTATACTGAAACAGAATCCATTCAAAGGGAGTTTTTGTCGTGTCTACAGCGTTCCGAGAGATAATCGAAAGATGTTTGCCTAAATCTACAAAGACTCCTCACGTATGTCTGAAATGCAGTAAGGCGGGCATTCAGCTTTACACAAACTATGCCTGTGTAACCGGTCTTTCTGCCCTTGAGTGTGCCACTCAGTTTAATCAAGAAACCGCACAACGACAGTTGGACATCACCACCACGATACAAGGAAATTTCATTTATTTTCTGCCGGGGCAGTCCTACTTACAAGCAAGAATGGAAGAAATTGCACAGCATTGTACCCCTTGTCCCTCTGCCTTACCCGACGAGAATCCCACCGCCTATCTTTGCTATACACTTTCTGTAATTCAAAACGAATATCCCATTTTGCCGGGTTCCGTCCCCTACACAAAGCAAGCGCAAGACCTAGCCACTTTACTGCTCTATATGGTAGAGCATCCTATTCAACAACAAAAGCGGCAGCGGGAATTTACAGCCCGTCTTACCGCTTTTCAAAACACATTAACTTATACAAAACTACATGCGTCGGAGAAAACGCTACTGACCGCCGCCTGCGTTATGCTTCTTCCCCATCGTGCAGAAGAATCTGCCGAAGGGCATCCACAATAATGGAAGCACACCGAGCATAATCTTCCTCATCACCCCGATAAGGATCCTCAATATCCAAAACGCCGTCCAGACCATCAACACCGTAGGCATATTCCATCAAGGTATAAATCTTATCTTCCGCATCCGGATACGCTTCCATCAATGTGTGTTTTAGGTCCATATCCATCGTAAGAATGCAATCGCTCTCTTCCGAAAGTTCCTCCGTCATAGGACTGGCACGATGTTTACTTCCGTCAATATCGTAAATCTCCTCAAGAACCTCTACGGCTTCCTCTACAGGCTCGTCATCCTCTACGGCAAAAATACCCGCAGAATGAACACGCAAATCTACGTCTCTCTCTTTTGAGAATTTCTCCATCAGATACTCTGCAAGAAAACTACGGCAAGTATTCGCCGTACAAACAAAAAGAATATCCTTCAACGTTCCTCTTCCTTTCTTTCCATACCCGCATCACAAGTGATAATCCGTCCTCCGGAAGCACGGAAGAGCCGATTCATAACCGCATCTCCCACGCCGGTTTCTAAGACAGCTTCCGCAAAAATAATTTGAGCACCCAATCGGTCGAATTCTCTCAAACAATCAAATAATCTACCTGCATGGGCACTGCTATCTTCCGTCTTTCCTAATGATAACACAATCTGCGCATCTTTGTACAGTGTTTTTGTTTCATCGGTAGCCAAAACACCTACCCGCAAGCCTTCATGTTCTGCCTGAATAATCTCTTGAGAGATTCGACGAACCACATGGTCTTGTACACCTTCGTAAACAGTAAGGGTTGCTTTGGGGGCATAATGACGATATTTCATACCCGGGCTTCTGGGTTTCTCCACTTTCCCTTCCATGCCTTTCCAGTCATAGGCTTGACATATACCCAATACACGGAAAACATCTTCTTTAGTAACCGCCCCCGGACGTAAAATGGTAGGTTCTAACGACACTAAATCC
>JAZRHX010000008.1:0-3583 GCA_045644985.1 Clostridia bacterium
GGATCCCAATTTAAAGGCTTTATTTGAGCGTGCGGAACTGATGCACCATCGCCATCAAGATATCTTAACCGGCTGCTTGATAGCCGGAAATAAGCCTGCACCGTCTGCAGGCGGCATGTGCTAAGAAGGGGGTAACTGTAAAATGGATCAAACACAACTTACAGAACAGGATATGACGAAGGATTGTTTGTATGATGAGAAGCAGATGTTGTCTTTATATATGAACTTTCTGATTGAAGCGGCTTGCCAGAATACCCGCGGGGAACTGATGCGCATTATTACAGAGAGCCAGCAGGTACAGTTTGAAGTATTTAATGCGATGAAGGCTCGTGGTTGGTACCCGGTCAAGAACGCCCCTCTGCCGGAGGTAGCCCAGGCACTCTCGAAGGCACATGAGAGTAACTGAGTGTAAATGATTTTGGGTCAAAATGGCTGTAAAATAGGGTGTGTACGCCCATAAAAACAGCGGTTTTGGCCCAATTTAATGCGTTTTACCATTCCAACAACAAAGCTACCAACGTGATATAATTCTCCGGATCCTTATGTTGGGGAGGTCCTTCTAAATAAATACATCGGTACGTGCCGCACAGCTGAAGCTTGTGATCTCTGGCATAGGTAAGGAGTTCTTGCCGTACCTCGGGTAAATGGGCATAACTGCCGTAGTGATATTTGACAATGGCCTTGGTCTCGGGCCGTTCAACGATTTCGTCGCCTTTTGAACCTTTTGGTACGGCAGCGCAATACGTGATGGTATTGGGGTCATTTAGACTTGATTCTGTAAAATACATACGTTTGGACGTATCGGTACCATGTTTTGTGACGGCGGCATAGGCGGTATCTCTGAGCCGGTTGATTTTGCGTTCTAAGGTGTCATCCTTTGCACGCTGGGCATACACAGTATAGGCGGGAAGCGTCGTGACGAAAATTTCACTTTGATTATGTTGCTTCATTCGTTCCCTGAGTTGTGCGATATTTTCTTCAAGTTCGTCCCGCAATGCTTCTAAACGTTTTAACATAGGGGTCAAATCGGCGCTGTCATCTAAATAATTCTTAATTTCATCTAAAGATAACCCTAACTTTTGGTACGTACGAATGGTGCGAATCCGGGCTAATGTGTCCATGGAATAGTAGCGATACCCGGTGTTGGAGTCGCCCCTTGTGTCTGCATGAATCAAACCGTGGGATTCATAATTTAAAATAATTCTGCGGGTAAGTCCCATTGTTCTGGCAATTTCGCCTACAGAAAGTAAATCTTGTTTGGAATTCATAAAATATTTCACCTCAAACGCTTCCAATGAACATCTATGTTCATTGTATACTTATTTTACCGAAATAAATTCTGAAAAACAAGAGAGGTAGGCGTAATAGTATGAAGAAAATTTTGTCGATTTTATTGGTTATGGTTATGGTGTTCTCCTTTGCGGCTTGTGGCGATGGTGAGGAAACTGCCGGTGGTGGCGGAAATGGTGGCGCCGGTGGAAACGGTGGGAATAATTACAAGGCTGCTGTTGAGTTATTTGCGGACGCGATGTACCGTGGCAACAAAGATGTGATTGAATCCCTTGCACCGAAAGCATTATGGGATTTCTATCAGCAAAACGGTATGACGAAAGATTATTTGATGGAAACTGCTGAATACGTTGTTGGTGCATACAATGAGAATTACAAGGCACAGTTTGGTGACGATTATACGGTTACCCTTGAAATTACAGAAAGCGCCATCAGTGCTGCTGACGTTACGCGCATTGGTGAGACTCTTTCTCAGCGGTATGGAATCAATAAGAGCAAGGTTACGGCAGCGTATTCACTGCAAGTGAAGGTTGTCTTCCACGGAACAGAACCCGGTGAAGATGCGATGGATATCGGTGTTGTGAAGATTGACGGTGCTTGGTATTGTGTTGATCTTCAAATCTATGATGAGGGCGTTTCCGTTGGCTTCTGCTTAGAAGAAATGGCATTTGGGGGATAAGGTATAGTTTTGTGATAACTAACAAGGACAGGTAGCAGAGCTACCTGTCCTTGTTGCTTTTCTGGGGGAGGGAAGCATAATATGATTCGATTGTACGAGGTGGATCCTCGATGTATTCAGTATTTATCTTATTGCGAACCGCGATCGTTTCGCAACAAACGTCCGGAACAAGAACACTCGCGTAAATACATCGGTGTAGTACTACATATTCATGGACTTGATTATTTTGCGCCGTTATCTTCTTACAAAGAGAAACATCGCCGAATGAAAGAGAACGTTGATTTTATTAAAGTGAAAGATTATGCGGTTATTAATTTGAATAATATGTTTCCGGTTCCGCCGACCGCATATCACTACGTTGATATTTAAAGGGAGAAGAATGCTCAGTATCGGGCATTGCTTCGTAGTGAATATCGTTATATAAAATCGATTGAGGAGAGAATCGAAAAGAATGCGGCTATCCTTTACAAGCTTAAACTCCGTGATGGCAACGCAACTGCACTTACCAGACGGTGCTATGATTTTGCCAAATTAGAAGAAGTCTGTCTTTTGTATGGAATTTAATCCCTTTTTTACCCGATACCCCTTGATTCCCCCGCCTTAAAGTGCTAGAATACCTTGTGGACTATGTCCATTTGAAATTATGAGTTTGTTACATTTGAAAGGGGCGCTACAAAGTGGATTTTTTGAAGAGCATCAGCGAAAGAGCAAAGAGCGATATGAAGACCATCGTTTTACCCGAGACCGAAGACATCCGTACCATTAAGGCTGCGGCGATTGTTCAGGAGCAGGGACTTGCCAATATCGTATTGGTAGGTGACGAGGCGAAGGTAAAGGAACTTGCAGGGGATTTGGATATTTCCAAATGCAGAATTGTAAATCCCGCAACCTATGAGAAGACCGCCGCTTACGCAGAGGCTTTCTATGAGTTGAGAAAAGCAAAAGGTATGACACCGGAGAAAGCTCAAGAGACGATGCAGGATTACGTTTACTTCGCTACCATGATGGTAAAGATGGGCGAGGCTGACGGTATGGTTTCCGGCGCTTGCCACTCTACTGCAAACACTGTGCGTCCGGCACTTCAAATTTTGAAGACGAAGCCCGGTACCAGCATGGTTTCCTCTTTCTTTATTATGTGTGTTCCTAACTGCGAGTTCGGTCACGAAGGCACCTTCGCTTTCTCTGATTGCGGTTTGTTGGAGAACCCGGCTGATAAGGGCCTTGCAGATATTGCCATTGAGTCCGCTGCTTCTTTCCGTCAGTTGGTTGGCGTAGAGCCCATCGTTTCTATGATGTCTTATTCTACATACGGTAGCGCGCACAGTGAACTTACCGAGAAGGTTGTTCGTGCCACTGCCATTGCCAAGGAGAAGGCACCTGCGTTGTTGCTGGATGGCGAGCTTCAGGCAGATGCTTCTATCGTGCCTTCTGTGGGTCAGTCTAAGGCTCCCGGTAGCCCGGTTGCAGGTCATGCCAATGTATTGGTATTCCCGGATTTGAACGCAGGTAACATTGGTTACAAGCTTGTACAGCGTCTTGCAAAGGCTGAAGCGTACGGCCCGATCTTGCAAGGTATTGCACGTCCTGTAAACGATCTTTCCAGAGGCTGCTCTG
>JAZRHX010000009.1:0-6227 GCA_045644985.1 Clostridia bacterium
AGTCGCGAAGCTCTTTTCTTGTATAGGTGTAGATTTCGCCGTCCTCGCTCATATAACCGCTGTATGGAGACAATGTGTTTTTCTCCTTATTGTGGATCATGTAAATGACCATGCGGTTTCTCTCCCCGTTGTATCCGCCAAATACAACGTCTAGAATATAGGTTGCAGCTTCCTCGTCAGAATATAAAATCCCCCTGCTGGGCGCATGGTCGCCTTCCCATCCTTCTTTCAAGTTTTGTACAACGTCAACTGAGCCTTCTCCAAACTCATCCCTAACCTCACGACGCATATCTTGTATATAAGCCTTCATAGTGTTGCTGAAAGAATGTCCGTCATAGTTCTCTAATGTTGCCGTTGACAGGTTTCCTTTTTGACCATAGCCTCTTATTAATTTGCTGCAACCTGTTGTTGTGGTGAAAATTAAAAGTAAAAGAATGGTTGTGATAAAGAATTTCCGCATGGTCCGAAACCTCCTGGTTTGCGTTGATGAATACTATAAGTTCATTATAACAATTTAATTTCTAAAAGTCCATTGCACAGCGCATAATTTTTAGAAAGATGCAGAACTTTATTCAAAAAAATCCGGCATAAAATGCCCTTATATGTTCTTATATGTTATAGTACAATAGATAGGTGCCGTGGTACAATAAAGTTGTAATGCATTGAACATTTTTGTAGAATAGATACAGAAAGGCGGAAAGAGAAATGCATGACAAACAACTGAGAGAAGAAATCGTAAAACGGAAGCCTTACGCAAGAATCCCAAGGCACACGATGTGATTCTGCACAGTGACAGAGGCGGACAATTTCATAAATTTGTGAAATTTTGCAAACAAAACAAAATTAAACAAAGTATGAGCAAACCCGGTTGCCCTTACGACAACGCACCAATGGAACGCTATTTTAACACGCTGAAAACCGAATTGCTTCGCGTGTTTGATTACGAAACAGAGTCATCGTTGTATTCGGCTATTACGCGGTATGCATATGGTTATTACAACAATTTAAGGCCCCATACATACAATGGTGGTCTGCCTCCTGCTAAAGTGGCTTAAAATGATTCCTGCCATTACAATTTTACTTGACCAGAACATAGGCGCTATTGAAATGTATGCTACTGCCCAGCGCTTGGGCAGTAACCTCTGGAAAAAAGCTGTATTACCCAAAGTAAATCTTGAACAAAGCCAAATGTCTACTCAACTGTTCTTATTTTTCTTCTTGCCAATAAAGAATCCTACTAGGCCTGCGCCTGCCAGTGCCACAATAGCGCCGGCAATCATTGCAATCGTTAGGCCGACGTTGGAATTACTACCTTGAATAAAATCAAGACCGCTGGGACAATATTCAATCAGTTCATTGATGGTCTTTTCTTTTGCAAAGGATGGTGCATTCACAGGATTGAAGTAGTTTCGTCCTGTTGACCAACTTTGATGTTTAAAGTTGTAGTATGCGTCACTACTATCGGACTCTGCTTCGACGTAAATGATTTCGCCTTTCGCATTATACCTGATTTCCAGTTCTGATTCCGGTTCGTCGTTAAAATAATAGGTCACTTCTCGTTCGCAGAACAAACCGTCTTTATAAGTATCTAAGTACGAGTACGCATCATTCTCTCCGCTTCGGTAAAAAATCGCGGCGTATTTGTGCGCAGGTTTCTCCACAATGTAGCCAATATACTGATCGTCTTTGGAAATATCGCTATAGAGTTCAATCGTATATTCAAAGAGTTTGCCGTTTGCATCGTAATCCCAATAAATATGGGCGTTCTCTACGGTGTAATGTAGTTGGATTGTAACGTCATCCAGATTTTCTTCTTTCACACTACAAGTCAATATGGGTCCATTGCCATTCGCTTTATACGTGTTATTCTCAAAGATACTGATGTTTGCTTCTTCGAAAGAAGCAATGTTGAGCATACCGTTTTCATAGGTCACGTCCAGATCGCAGTAGAGTGCGCTGCGTATTTCCTCCACGGGGATATCCACCTGGGAAAGTTTCGCTTTTGGTTTAATAGAATCAAAATTGAATGCAGGAAGAATGGGCGTGTCGTATTTCTTAAAATTACATGCGGAGCACACCATATATTTGCCGTGATCGACCCAAGTATGTTGGAGGGGATCGCCGTTATATACAGAACAACTTGTGCAGTATGCAGCGCTAAGGCAAGTTGCTTCGGTAAAACGGTGATCGCAGCCGTAAATCATGGGGATCAAATCGGTGAAATTCTGAAGCGTATATTCCTCGTATCCATTCGGTATGTCTCCGTCCCAACCACTATCCGGATAATAGTAGTACCAATCAACGTCTTTATAAATTTGAACTCTTTCCACGCTTCCGTCGGGATGGTATATGACACATACGTCGCCTTCATTTTCTTCTTCGTTGAGCGTTATTTCGCTACGATGTAACTTGCCGTCTATGTAATAATCCTCTACGTCAATTCTTCCTTGCGCTTTGTAAAACACACGAAGATATTCGCTTTCGTACCAGTTTGTTTCATACGCAATTAAGGAATTACCGGAGTTGTCTTCAAAAGTGACGTAGACAGAATCGGGGGAAGATCCCACCATGATTTCCCAAAAACCGTCTCCACCTGTAAAGGTTAAATAAAAATCTTGGGATTCGTGCACATCTTGGGTGATATCAAAATAGTAGTAGCCGTCCACAAACGTGTAAGCTACGCTTCTGCCGGCTTCATTGACGTATTTGAACGTATCTTCGCCGATACTCTTTACACGCACTTTGCCATCCGGGAAATCGATGATATCTAGATTGTCAATCACTGCGTAAATCTCGTCCGCGGGAATCTTCGTTTCCGCTACAGTACTGTACGGTCTTGTGGGGATTTCAAACGTTGGGAAAGGCGCGCCCGAAGCGTTTCCGGTCGTTGCCTGTGCGTTGGTGGAAATTAGAAATCCGGCAAGAAAGAGCCCGGTAACCATTAGACCAACTGTTAAAAAGGTGCATATTTTCTTCATAAGGATCACTCCCTTTATCTTTGTGGATTGATTATAGCAAAATTAAGAAGCCACTTCAATATCCGTTAGAAAAAAGGGATTTTCGTCGTATTCTCATTGACAGCGCTTCGTTTTTTTTGTACAATACAAAATTATGGGTGGGCGTATACCCATCTGTAAGAGGTTACACAGTAGGAGGCCTGTCAACGAATGACATTTTACAATCACAATGAGCCGCAGACAGATTATTCCGGCTTCTTAAAGACGATGGCAGAAGACGTAAGAAAAGGGGATATGTTTGACCCTTCTCTTTATGAGCGCTACAACGTAAAGCGCGGTCTTCGCAACGCAGACGGCACCGGTGTATTGGTAGGTCTTACCAGTATTGGTGACGTGCGCGGATATATTATGGAAGAGAATGAGAAAGTGCCCGTGGACGGACGACTTTTATATAGAGGGATTGACGTAGAGCGTTTCTCTAACGGATGTGCCGCCAACGGTCGATTCGGCTTTGAAGAGTGTGCCTATTTGCTCCTGACCGGGCAACTTCCTTCGGATGCGCAACTTAAAGAATTTACTCAATATTTAGATGACAGCAGACGTCTTCCGGACGGCTTTGCAGAAGATATGATTATGAAAGCACCTAGCCACGACATTATGAATAAGCTGGCTCGGTGTGTATTGGCTTCTTATTCTTATGATGACAACCCGGACGATTTGTCCTTTGACAACGTACTTCGGCAGTGTACACGTTTGATTGCACAGTTCCCGACTATGGTTGCCTATGCTTATCAGGCAAGATGCCACTATTACGAGGGACGGAGCATGTACATTCACAATCCGGAGAAGGGCCTTTCTACTTCCGAAAATTTCCTTCAGATGATTCGTCCGGACAGCAAGTACACCAAGTTGGAAGCGGAAATTTTAGACTTAAATTTGATTATTCACGCAGAACACGGCGGCGGTAACAATTCTTCTTTCACCGTGCACGTGGTTACATCTACCGGTACGGATACCTATTCTGCCATTGCAGCGGCCGTAGGTTCTCTGAAAGGACCCAAGCACGGCGGTGCAAACCTTCGGGTAATGGGTATGATGAAGGATATTAAGGAGAACGTACACAATTGGGCAGATGAGCAGGAACTTCGTTCCTATTTGGTGAAGATCCTCAATAAGCAAGCCTACGACGGCTCCGGCTTAATTTACGGTATGGGACATGCCATTTACACCAAGTCTGACCCAAGGGCTAACCTGCTTAAGAAGAAAGCGGCAGAATTGGCTTCGGCTTATGGCGGAGATTACGAGAAAGAGTTTGAGTTGTATCAAAGAATTGAGAAACTTTCTCCCGGCGTATTTGAGGAAGTCAAGCATAACAGCAAAGCCATTTGTGCCAACGTAGATCTTTATTCCGGTTTTGTATACACCATGTTAGGCATTCCGGTAGAACTGTATACGCCGATTTTTGCCATTTCCAGAATCGCAGGGTGGAGTGCCCACCGCTTAGAGGAATTGGCAGTTGGCAACAGAATTATTCGTCCTGCATATAAGAATGTAGGCAAGAAACAAGATTATTTTGATATTTCGGGTCGATAAGGATAGAAAGGATTGTGGATCAAAATGGACGAGCAGGTTAAGAAGATTCAAGAATATGATCACGCAGCCATTGAGAAGAAGTGGCAGGATATTTGGGAGGAGAAGAAAGCTTTTGAAACCTCCAAGGACTATACCAAGAAGAAATTCTACGGTTTGATTGAGTTCCCGTATCCTTCCGGAAACGGACTTCACGTAGGCCACCCTAGATCCAACACGGCGATGGACATTATCGGCCGTAAGCGCCGTATGGAAGGGTATAACGTTTTGTTCCCCATTGGTTGGGATGCTTTCGGTCTGCCTACGGAGAACTTTGCTATTAAGAATAAAATGCATCCGGCAGCTGTTACGGCGAACAACGTAGCCCGTTTCAAGGCGCAACTCAAAATGTTGGGCTTTGGATTCGACTGGTCTAAAGAAATTAATACCACGGATCCCAACTACTATAAGTGGACCCAGTGGATTTTCTTAAAGTTGTTTGAGAAAGGTCTTGCATACAAGACGGAGATGCCCATTAACTGGTGTACTTCTTGTAAAGTCGGTCTTGCTAACGAAGAAGTGGTAAACGGCGTTTGTGAGCGTTGCGGCGGAGAAGTTGTCCGTAAGGTTAAATCCCAGTGGATGCTTCGGATTACCGACTACGCACAGAAGTTGTTGGACGGCTTGGATGACGTGGCTTTTATTGAGAAAGTAAAGACCCAGCAGAAGAACTGGATCGGCAGAAGTGAGGGTGCTGAGGTACATTTTACCGTGCCCCAAACCGGTGAGAAACTCACTGTGTACACTACTCGCCCCGATACGCTCTTCGGTGCTACTTATATGGTTGTATCCCCGGAACATCCGGCTATGGATCGTTTGAAAGCGTACATTACCAATTACGACGAAGTAGTGGCTTACAAAGCAGAAGCGGCTAAGAAATCGGACTTCGAGCGTACGGAACTTGCGAAGGATAAGACCGGTGTGCCGCTGAAAGGCATCACTGCCATCAACCCTGTAAACGGTAAAGAAATTCCCATTTGGACTTCTGACTACGTGCTTAACTCTTACGGCACAGGCGCCATTATGGCCGTTCCTGCTCACGATGATAGAGACTGGGCCTTTGCTAAGAAATTTGACTTGCCGATTATCGAGGTAGTTGCCGGTGGCAACGTGCAAGAAGCTGCTTTCACGGATATTCAGACCGGTACCATGGTGAACTCTGATTTCTTAAACGGCCTCAGCGTTGAAGAAGCCAAGAAGACCATTATTGACTGGCTCAATGAGAAAGGTCTGGGCGAGCGGAAAGTAAACTTCAAACTTCGTGACTGGGTATTTAGCCGTCAGCGTTATTGGGGCGAGCCTATTCCGTTGATTTATTGTGAACATTGCGGTTGGGTGCCGGTACCGGAGCATGAGCTACCTTTGACGCTCCCTGAAATTGACAACTACGTACAAACGGACAGCGGCGAATCTCCGCTGGTAAACGTTCCTGAATGGGTGAACACCAATTGTCCAAAATGCGGCGCACCGGCAAAGCGTGAGACCGACACCATGCCTCAATGGGCAGGTTCTTCTTGGTATTTCATCCGTTACTGTGATCCCAATAATAATGACGAAATGATTTCCAAAGAGGCTATGGATTACTGGCTTCCCGTTGACTGGTATAACGGCGGTATGGAGCATACCACGCTTCACTTGCTG
>JAZRHX010000010.1:0-2279 GCA_045644985.1 Clostridia bacterium
GCTTCTCAACGCGTTCAATCTTCTCTTCATCCCGAAATTCAACAGCTTCCATCATCTGACCCATATAACCGTCGCCCATTACAACTACAGGGTTTCTGTACTTATCAGCAAGGTTGAAAGCATCTACAACCAACTCATACATTTCCTGAACGCTCTGAGGTGCCAATACAACTAAATGATAATCACCGTGTCCGCCACCCTTTACCATTTGGAAATAGTCGCACTGTGCAGGAAGAATACCACCAAGACCGGGGCCACAGCGCACAATATCCACAATAACCATAGGAAGTTCTGCGCCCGCAGCATAAGAAATACCTTCCTGTTTCAAACTAATTCCGGGGCTGGAGGAAGAGGTCATAGCACGAACACCGGCACTGGCAGCGCCGTATACCATATTGATCGCTGCAACTTCACTTTCAGCTTGTACAAACGTACCGCCAATTTGTTCCATCTTTCGCGCCATATAATGAGCAACCTCGGTTTGAGGTGTAATCGGATAACCAAAATAATGTCTGCAGCCTGCACGAAGCGCTGCTTCAGCAATGACTTCATTGCCTTTCATCAAAATTTTCTCACCCATATTTCATTCCTACCTTTCTACCGTAATAACACAATCAGGGCATATTGTCGCACAGAACGCACATCCAATACACTTCTCCGGTTCAGTAACACCAGCAGGATGATATCCCTTCTCATTCAGAATATCTTCTTTGATTACAACAATTTTCTTCGGACATACGTTGATACACAACTTACAGCCTTTACAACGTTCTTCTCTGAAAGTAACTTTTGCCATTATCATGCAACCTTTCTGTATTCATTCAGAATTACAAAGCATTTGTTTATAAAACACTTTGAGAGAATATTATACCGCAAAAAATTCCACTATACAAGGGGTAAAAACCACGCACAATACTCAATATTTCCATCGCCGCCTTGAATAGAGGATTCAACGAATCCACCCAGTCGAAAACCGCAAAAATCCGCATATTGAGTTGCGATTTCTTTAGCCTTTTTCAAACCCGCATCTTTGTTCTTTACAATTCCATTTTTGTTTAAGGCATTTCTGCCTAACTCAAACTGCGGTTTTATCAAAATGACCGCTTGTCCGTTTGTATTTAAAAGACATTTTACCGTCTCCATCATTTGAACAACAGAAATAAAAGAAACATCCATACAAATAAAATCATACTGAATGCCGGGGCGAAACGTTCGAGCATCTGTTTCTTCGTATAATGTAATTTGAGGATGGTCGCGAAGCATAGGATCCATTTGGTTTCGACCTACGTCTACACAAGTAATATGTGCGGCACCTCTTTCGAGCAACACATGGGTAAATCCTCCTGTGGATGACCCAATATCCAGGCACGTACGTCCGGATATATTAATATTAAATCGTGCCAGCGCGCCGGCCAATTTAAGACCGCCACGGCTCACATAAGGAATCGGATCTGGCAAACATTCTATTTGACTTTGCGCTGATACTTCATAGGCATTTTTCAGAATAACCAGACCGTTTATGCGGACACAGCCTGCTGCAATAGCAGATACTGCTCTGGCACGGCTTTTGTAGTATCCATTATTTGTAAGAAAAACATCTAAACGCATTATTCCAAAGCTCCACCTAAAAATGCAAAAATACGTCTTGCAATTCCCACACCATCTAAACCATAGCGTTGATAGATTTGAGAAATGGTGCCATGATAAATAGGTTCCGATGGATAGCCAAGCGCGATAGTCGGAACCGAACAAGATTCACCATCCGCATGAAGGATATGTAACACGTGCTCACCAAAGCCACCGCACACCATTCCATCTTCCACAGTAACAATTAAATCAAGCGTATCGCACTGAATTAAATTGATCAGTCCATCTCGATCGAAAGGATGCATAAAACGGGCGTTGAAAACTTCACAAGAAATTTGATAATCCGCCAAAATATCTGCAGCTTCCATGGATTTTGAAACCATTTGGCCAAAAGCGACAATCAACACACGATAGTCTTTAATGTTACGAAGACAAACACCACGTCCAAGCGCAACCGGGAACTGATGTATATATGTCTCCGGAAACGCAGAACAATCTTTCGCCGGATACCGAATAACAAAAGGACCGTTCGTGGTTTCTGACAAATGAATCATGGCTTCTTGTTCTGCCAAACAGCAAGGCGCTGCCACCGTAACACCGGGCATAGATTTAAGAAAAGTTATATCATATACGCCTTGATGCGTCTTGCCATCAGGACCCGCCGCACCCGCTCGATCCAACAAAATGGTCAC
>JAZRHX010000011.1:0-3420 GCA_045644985.1 Clostridia bacterium
TAAATACCTCCGGATTCAACGCTTCGCCTGCAGTGGTCGCATACTCAATGGAGGACAAGTCGTATTTGGATAAATCTTCCTTGATGAAGAAACGGTACATAGTAGGCGGTGCACAGAAGGTGGTGATGTGGTATTTCGCAAACAGGGGTAAAATATCCTCCGAGTGGAAACGGTCGAAATCGTAGGTGAACACCGCCGCCTCACACAGCCATTGACCGTAGAGTTTGCCCCATAAAGCTTTTCCCCAGCCGGTATCGGAAATGGTGAAATGAAGTCCATTGGGATTTACGTTGTGCCAATGTCTTGCCGTGGGATAGTGGCCCAGTGCGTACTTATACGAGTGGGTGGCGATTCTGGGGTAGCCGGTGGTGCCGGAGGTAAAAAGCATCAACATAGGATCGTCACCGCAGGGGGTTAATTCATTCCGGAAGAAGTGGGTGCTGAAACGCTCCATTTCTATGTTGAAATCCCGCCAGCCTTCACGCTGACCGCCGACCATGATCTTTACCATACCGGGGAACTCGGTGGCAGCCTTCTCAGCTTCCGCTGCGACGTCGCCGTCTGCGGTACAAACAATCGCTTTCACGCGAGCCGCTTTGTAGCGGTAGGTGAAGTCGTGCTCCACCAACTGGTTAGTAGCAGGGATGGCGATGGCACCAATCTTGTGGAGCGCCAGCATACAGAACCAGAATTGGTAGTGGCGTTTTAATACCAGCATAACCGTGTCGCCTTTCCGGATGCCTAAAGACTCAAAGTAGTTGGCGGTCTTCGCGGAGTAGCGTTTCATATCGTTAAAGGTAAAACGGCGCTCTTGCTTATCATTGCTGACCCACAGCATAGCCAGTTTGTCCGGATCTTTCTGGGCGATGGCGTCTACGCAGTCAAAAGCAAAATTGAACTTATCTTCATTTTGGAAGGAGATACCGTTAAAAACACCTTTCTCATCATAGGTGGATGTTACAAACTTATCTGCAACCGTTTTGCCCTTTTCTTCTGCAGCGGCAACCTTAGCGGCAATGAAAGGCGCCTCCGGATATTCTTCGCTGACTTGACCGTCCTGCGGATTCAAAACAATGGCGTGGAACTCACATCCGCCTTCGCTGGCTGCAATCATACCGTGGGGGATTAAACTGTTATAGAAAATAGAGTCGCCTTCGTTGAGCACGTCTACGTGGTCGCCCACTTGTACTTTCAAAGAACCTTTGACGATCACGTCAAATTCCTGACCATTGTGGGAATTTAACTGCATAGGGGCGTTTTGCTCTTCTGCAAGATAGGGGAACTTAACCAAGAAGGGTTCTGCTAACTTATCCTTAAACTTGGGGGCTAAGTTGTTATAGACAACGCCTTTCTTCTTAATAATTTTCAAACCCTCGCCCTTTCTGGTGATGGCAAAAGACGTTAAGGTGGTGCTGGTTCCTTCTAATAAGTCAACCACTTCAACACCGCAAGCCTTGGCACATTTGTAGATGAAGGTGAAACTAAAATCCGTTTCCCCTTGCTCCAAAAGCTGATAATCTGCTACGGAAACGCCGGTGAGCTTTGCCAACTCTTCTTGGGTATAACCCGTAGCCTCTCGCAGGTCTTTGATTCTGCCTGCAACCTCTTTCAAACTGTACTCCATTTCTTTTTGCTCCTTTCTTGCCTAATATGGAATTATACGGCAATGAATAAAACAAAAAACTCGTCTCAAAATCAACTTTTGAGACGAGTTATAAACCCGCGGTACCACTCAAATTGCGAAATATAAATTCCGCCACTTTCCGAACTCAAACAAGTCCTTTGCCTTTACGCAGCATTACGGAAGAAGTCTACTTGCTAAATAAGCTTTCGGTCCTTCGACTCAGAAGCGATGGGTCATTGGAATGCTTTGCGATTGCCTCGCACCTTCCGGCAACTCTCTTCACGCAATGCACACCGACCGTCTTCGTCAACGTCGTTGTGATATTCAATTGCAAGACGTATTGTACACCTGTATTTTTTCCTTGTCAACCATTTTTTTGAAGATGTCAAATTAGTTTTATTTTTCGGCAAAATCTTTATAGAATGGCGGTGGAGCAAGTGATACCATTAAGTAAAACTAATCAAAGGAGCACAACGAATATGCATAATTTCACTTTATCACATTTGACCGCAATAGACGGCGTAGGCAGACGTCTTCCGGAGATTTCCGGTTATAAATCGGACAAATATGTGGGTTTGTTTTATTTCCTTTGGCACGGTCAACACAATCCGGGAAGCACCGTGAGAAATGTAACAGAATTGCTTAGAACAAACTACGATGATCTGTTTGACAGAGATCCGCAGAATCCAGTTGTGCCCAAAGATGCATGGCTTCATGTCCATGAACCTTTGTACGGATATTACAACAGTATGGACGAATGGGTTATGCGCAAGCATATTGAGCTGTTCATTGCAGCCGGTTTGGACTTCGTTACCTTTGACTTTACCAATGGTTTCTATTATGACGAGCCCATGCAGAATTTTATGAAAATTTTGAGAGAATACAAAGACGCCGGTTGGAAAGTGCCCCAAGTTTCCTTCTATCTGTGGATTAAAGGCAATGAACTGGCCCATCGTTTGCTGGAAGAGGTTTATAACAAAGAAGAATACAAAGATTTATTATTCCATACCGGCAGTGGGAAGCCCCTTTTGATTGGCAGTTTGGAATATGATGCCGGTAAATTTGGCCAGCTTTTAGATCAAGAAATTTTGGATTACTTTGACGTACGTCAATCGGCGGTGATGTATTCTGATGAGGAGAATGAATTACTGTGGCCTTATTGGCAAATTAAGCGGGACTGGAAAGTGTACAAAGACATGGTAAACGTTTCTTCTGCCCAGGCAGGGAACGCCTTTAGTTTTGCCTACGAGCCTGCTGAACCGCCCTACAACAACGAGGTACACGGCAGAGGTTGGTCTACCAAACATCCTATAAACAAAGACGTAGATGCCATTCTTCGCGGGGAGAATGCCCAGGAGGGCTGGGATAATGCTATCGCCAAGGATCCGGATATAATCTTTGTATGCGGCTGGAACGAATGGGTGGTACAAAAACAATTTTTACCCGACGGAAGGCCCCACTACACGGACAACTTCTCCGTAGAATGCTCCCGCGATATCGAGATGCTGAGCGCGGAGACGTACGTGCAAGGGGAGGGCGGCGCCTACGTAGAAGAAGGTTTTGGAGATAATTACTATATGCAACTTGCATACAACATTCGTAGATTTAAGGGACTTTTGGGAGAATCCCCGGCGGCGGGTAAGATGGCCCTTGATATTCACAGTGATATTGCCCAATGGGATTCTGTCAAGGATAAATACTTGGCAGTTAATACAAAGAAAGAAGCGCGGGATGCAAAAGGATTCTACGACGGTTTGGCGTATACACAGACGGCACCAAGTCGGATCGTAGCCATG
>JAZRHX010000012.1:0-6377 GCA_045644985.1 Clostridia bacterium
ATATCTGCAAGGACAAAGCTCCGTTCCCCTCCATTGTACACAACGCCCAGATTGGGCACCAAAGTGGTAAAATGGTACTCTGCAATCTCCGGCTTCGCCGCCGTGGTTACAGAAAGAAGCGTAGACTTTCCCACACTGGGATAACCTACCAAACCTACATCTGCAAGAAGTTTCAACTCCAAACGAAGTTCCAACTCTTTGCCTTCTTCACCCGCACGGGCGAAGTTGGGCACTTGACGGGTGGCGGTTGCAAAATGCTGATTACCCTGTCCCCCTTTGCCGCCTCTTGCCAGAACAGCCTTTTGATTGGGTTCAATCAAATCGGCCAGCAAGCGACCGCTTTTATTATCAAAAATCAAAGTGCCTTTCGGCACGCCGATTACTAAATTCTCACCGCTCTTACCGGTCATCTTACACGTCCGGCCGTTGCCACCGCTTTGCGCAACGAATTTCCGTTTAAAACGAAAGTCAATCAAGGTCGACATCCGCTCATCCACAGCAAATATAACGTCACCGCCACGTCCGCCGTCACCGCCGTCCGGACCGCCTGCGTTTACGTATTTCTCCCGGTGGAAAGCAACACAACCGTTGCCACCGTTACCCGAGCGTACAATAATCTTTGCACGGTCAATAAACATAGTCTCCCTCCTAAAGAAAAAAGGTCGCTTTGGTGCCTAGCCCCATCGCGACCCAATTCGAACAATTTCTGTATCGCTGTCTCAATTACGCTTCCGTAACGATTACAGCCTGCTTCTTGTCCTTGCCAAGTCTGCGGAAGGAAACCTTACCGTCAGCCTTTGCATAAAGCGTATAGTCCGTACCCATACCAACATTCGCACCGGGATAAATCTTGGTTCCTCTTTGTCTTACGAGGATGGTTCCCGCGAGAACGCTTTGGCCGTCTGCTCTCTTCACACCAAGACGCTTAGATTCGGAATCTCTACCGTTCTTAGAACTACCAAGACCCTTCTTATGGGCGAATAACTGTAAATTAATTCTGAGCATTTCCTGCACCTCCAGTTCAGCCTTTTCTGATTCTAACATATTTCTTACCGTATGACGCTTCCACCTGTTTAAGACCAATCACCATAGCGTCCAAGACGCCTTTGGCTTGCAAGAGATCTTCTTGCTTGGTAAGTTCCGGTGTACGGAACAACATCAATCCGTCTCTTTCTTTGTAACAGGGTGCTTTCCCGTCAAAACGTTTCGTATCGAAGTATCCTACTGCTGTATAACAAATAGCACTGACAGCCGCACAAATGATGTCCCGTCCTTCTTCGTCATACCCCGCATGTCCCTTTACGGTAAATGCTGTAACCAGCCCGGTTTCGTTACGATTAACAACAACTTCAATCATACAGATTACAGAGTGATTTTCTCAATAGAAACCTGTGTGAAAGGCTGTCTGTGACCTTGTCTCTTTCTGTAGCCCTTCTTAGCCTTATGCTTGATAATGCGAATCTTCTCGCCCTTACCATGCTTAACGACTTTCGCTGTAACAGTTGCACCCTCAACGTAAGGAGCGCCGAATGTCATAGCGTCGTCTGCGGATACAGCCAATACTTTGTCAAAAGTAACGGTAGCGTCAACTTCTGCTTCCAACTTCTCGATGAAAAGAACAGAACCTTCCTCAACCTTATACTGCTTACCGCCGGTAGCAATGATTGCGTACATGTAGTTTGCACCTCCAAATATAATCTCGCCTTTGTTGCGACTTGTGCGAGTCGCATTTCGTGGGCATCTGCTCTATAAAAGCGCAGCATTTAGAAGCCCCGTCAGAGCGGCACCGTCGTAGTATAACATAGTCCTTCTTCCAATGTCAAGAATTTTTTATGGAATTTGCAATTCGTAAAGTATATTTACCAATCCTATCTATCCGTCCATGTCAGTACAGCGTTTAAATTGCAAATCGGAGAAAAAATGCCGAAAAAAGTCCAAAACATACATTTGGTTCTGGTTTGGGCGCCATGACTGGAGGAAAAGGGGTAAAATAACAGGTTAATCCTCCAGAAAACCATTCATTCTCATTCAAAACCGGAGGATATCATGGCTAAATTGCCCAAAATCCTCCGGTAAATCAGAAAAGTCTGGAGGATATAATGCAAGAAACGCCTTTTCCCTCCAGATCTAAATGTCGTTCGTGTTTCTTTATTGGAATCGCTGCAAAGACCTTGAACCGATTGCAATTGCGTATTTGCTACGATATAATATTGTTAGTACGCACTTTTTATTTGATAGAAAGAAAGGAAATGATTATGAAAAGAGCTTTATCCTTACTTGTTGTGCTTATTGTACTGCTAAGTCTATGTGCTTGCAGCAAAAGCGAAACACAGAACACAGACCCCAACACGAATCCCAGCCAATCCACCACCGACAATACAGAGGAACCCTCTACTTGCCAGCACAGCTATACAAATGTAACCTGCACGACCCCAAAGATTTGTACCAAGTGTAATAAGATTGCCGGCAATGCGTTGCCTCATAGCTACAAAAACGGCAAATGCAGTGTTTGCGGAAGAGCAGAAATACTTGAAACTTTTAAAGCAGGAGACTGGGTCGCCCATACGGTTAAAGCCGGCACAGGCAATCAAGGCACCATTCTTTCAGAATACATATTAAATTCCACACAAAGAAGGTATAGCAACGTCGTGTGCTATTCAAATGCTAGTGCTTGCATTATAGGTTACGGCAAAGTTATTTATAACGAAAAAACCTATTATGCCGATTGGTACCCCACCACTTATTTGCCCGTTACCTGGGAAGAAAACGGAGATACCATTACCGTTACCATTCAAGTAGACAATCATGATGCATGTGTTTTTGTTATGACCAAAACCAGCGAAACACAGCTTACTGTAATCTCCAGTACCAATACAGAAAGAGTTCCGGTCGGTGTCGTTTTCAATAAGGTTTAAACATACTGTATTTCTTGGGGCGTACCCAACAAGAAATTATTTATTATTCAAGAAAACAACAAACCCGAACATTTCGCCAATCGGTAAAATGTTCGGGTTTGAATGCTTTGGTGCCGGTGGTGGGACTTGAACCCACACGTCATCGCTGACAATGGATTTTGAGTGCACCTCGTCTGCCAATTCCAACACACCGACAATATTCAGTTGCGAGGGCTATTATACACAAGTTGAGCGCAATTTGCAATACCTTTTTGAAAATATTTTTTATTCTTTCCGAAGATTTTTGAGCGCCGTAATAATTCCTTGCGGCGACCGCTCCTCCACCTCTATAAAAGTAGACCTTTCTTGTATCCTCTCCAAATAATGAGCATCCGACGCCGGGATTAAATGATAGTTTTGCAAGAAAGGATATTGTTTCAAAAGCGATTCCCTATCACAGTCCATAGAAATTTCCACAAAACCGTGTGGATATGCGTACGGAAGTGTACCAAAACTCGTTAATACACTATAAGAATCTCGATCCACGTGGGCAGGATACGCAATGCCGCCAAAACGTTCTGCCAAGGGAATTGCATCATCAATAGAAATGCCTGTCGGTGCCAGCAACATTCTAGGGCACTCCCCTACAATTTGATCATTGGTATTAAAAATCTGTTGACAGCCGAATATATCCGGCCGATTTTCTCCCGGGGCATAGGAATCCAATACAGTCACTTGAAATTGAGCCAGGGCTTCCATATCCGGAAACAGACAAACTACGTGGATTTCTTCTGCCGTTTCCAATTCCATGCCCGGAATCACGACGATGCCGTATTCCTCCGCAATAGTCATTGCGGCCGGGATATTCTCACTGCTGTTATGGTCTGTAATGGCAATGGCATCCAGTTCGTTCACAACGGCCATTCCAACAATATTTCCGGGCGTCATAAAATCATCCCCGCAAGGAGAAAGGGCGGAATGTATATGTAAATCCACCGCCAGACGTTCCATAATACACTTATCTTTCGTTCTCAATCAATTTAGAGGCCTCAATAATCACGTTTGCAGCACTTCTATTCGTAGCAATTAAAGTAATATCTTTCTCTTTAGCGCGTTCCAAAAGATTGTCGTAAGCTTCAATGCCTTCCGGAATTACAACACAAGAAACATCTACCAAAGAAGCAACAGCTAAAATATTCAGATTATTCATTACAGTGACCCACATATCACCGCTGTTGGCATGTGAAATCACCCAACTTAATAAATCACAAGTATAAAATCCGGTAACTTCTTTATCTCCGCTTCCGGTTAAAATGGTCATATTCAGTTTCTCTGCTACTTCACGTGCTGTCATTATTCATTCTCCTTTTCATTGGAACTATCCGAGGGAATCAAACCCTCTAAAATCATCATTTCCCGAGCAAGATCCCGTACTTTTTGCCGAAGGACAAACACACAGTCTGTTACGTTCGCTTTCCCTCGCACAATATCTTCCGACAAAGCTCTGCAGCTAGGAGCGCCACAAGCGCCGCAATCCAGTTTGGGCAATTCCTCGCAAATTTCATTCATACGACGCAGTTTTTTGATGGCTTCCGTTCGATCTGCATCCAAGGTGGTAACGTCTAAATATTGGGGAAAGGTCTCGAACATACAGTTCTCCATTTCCTCCGGCGCTACCGGTTCTAAAATAGTGGGGGTTGTATCCCGGTGCTGTCGTTGCCGATTTCGAGCCACGTACAAATTCTCTACAGTTAGAGGTCCACCTAAACATCCGCCGGTGCAAGCACAGGCTTCGATAAAATCCACGTCGTCTAATTTATCGTCTTCCAATTGTTCGAAGATCCGAACCACGTTTTGAATACCGTCTACAGAAAGAACGTTTTGTGTCCTTAATGCTCTGGCTTCCCCACCAATGGACGCCCATCGAACGCCTTTGTATCCGGCCTTCAAAAGATCTTCCGGTTCTTTTAACTTGGACATCTGTTTTAATAACTTGAAATATACACTCTTAATAGAGAAAACGCCGTTTACGTTGGACTTGTTTAATTCAATGGGATTGCGTACACCGGTCATCTTGGCAGCACAGGGAGAAATAAAGAACACGCCCACTTCACTGGATTTAACGCCGGGATTCTGTTGGCAAAATTCCTTCCGGGCATTCATAGCCGAAATCTCCATAGGTGATTTAACCGGGAGCAATCTGGGAAGCAAACTGGGAAAACGGGCTTGCAGCAATCGCACAACAGCAGGACAAGCAGATGAAATCAAGGGAAGATTCTCTCGATGCTCCTCCATATATTGGTCTGTGATCGTCGTTACGATTTCAGCTCCCCTGGCCACTTCATAGACGGCATCGAAGCCTAACATCTTAAGGGCGGTTACAACGTGCTGCCTCGTAAACTTCAAATCGTATTGCATATATAACGTAGGAGCCGGAAGGGCAATGGTATATTTGTAGTTGGCCAAAATATCCAAAGAATCCGTCTGTGCAACTTTCGCATGATACGGACAAGTACGTACGCACTCTCCGCAGTCAATACACTTTTCATTAAAGATACGGGCTTTGCCGTCATGGACGCGAATGGCTTCCGTAGGGCACCGTTTAATACAGTTGGTGCAGCCCATACACAGTTTCTCATCTAATACGATAGAATGATAATATGCAGCCATCTTACGCCTCCAATCTTTAAATCTTCACAATCAACGTAACAGTGGTTCCCTCTCCCAGTTTAGTATCAACGTACATTTCATCGGTATACCGTTTCATATTGGGAAGTCCCATGCCGGCACCAAATCCTAGTTCCCGTACAGTTTCCGTTGCAGTAGAATAACCGGGTTCCATGGCCTTCTCCATATTGGGTATGCCCGGGCCGCGGTCCGAAATAACCACCTTAATTTCTTCTGGTGTGATTTCGATATCGGCTTCGCCGCCATCTGCATGAATCACCGCATTAATTTCGGCTTCATACATAGCGATGGCTACACGCTTTACTGTATCAGGACTGACACCCAAGCGACTGAGCGTCTTCTTCACGCCACTGGAAGCTTCTCCGGCAGCAGAAAAATCTTCGTCGTTAATATCATAATGTAAACGAATAATATCTTCACTCAATCCCAAACACCTCGCCCCTGAATACCGGCGCTGTAAAGCATACCGCATGTAATAAACAGAGGATGTTTGGTAGACAGAATGGTAATACCTTTCTCTTTAGCAAGTTCGAGAATTGCATCTCCGGGCACTTTACCACGAACAAAGCAAATGACTTTGATGTCCATCATCTCTGCCGTGCGAACCACTTGTGGATTGACCAAACCGGTACAAAGAATCACGCTTTCCTTTACAAAGGCCATTACGTCACTCATCAAATCTGCGCCGCATCCGGAATAAATTTCCATATCCAACTGATCTTCACCGGCGAGGATTTCTGCGTCTAAAATCTTTACAATTTCCCGAACTTTCAGCATCGTTTACACACACCTTTC
>JAZRHX010000013.1:0-2876 GCA_045644985.1 Clostridia bacterium
AGGCCTTGAGTGGCCTTATACACACCGCCTACGATGGCACCGTCTTGGCCCATGACGAATACCGTTTCGTCCCGCCGCATTTCTTCTGCCAGCGCGGCGGCGATTGCCTCACGATACATCACGCGTTTCATTCTTACACGCTCCCTTCTTCAAACAGGTGATTCAGCATGTCTTCTACCTTCATGGCAGGAGACTCCATTCCAAAGGCAACAGCAGCATCCACCTGTTGGGTGACAGACTGGTAGACTTCCTGGTCTTCTTCCTCTGTCCATCCGAATGCTTCTACGAGAAGTTTCTTCATGTTTTGGATACAGTCGTTATTTTCTTTGACCGCATTTACTTCCTCACGGCTGCGGTAGGTCTGTTCGTCACCTTCATGGTGGCCACGGAAACGGCAAGTATCACACTCAATGAAGGTGGGGCCTTCTCCCCGGCGGGCACGGTCTGCGGCTGCAGCTGCTGCTTCATAGACAGCTACGGCGTCGTTGCCGTTGACCAAGACGCCGGGAATGCCGTAACCGGCAGCCCGCTGATAGAACGTACCCATTGCGGTGGAAGTTTCCACATGGGTGGAAATGGCGTAGTGGTTATTTTCGCATACGAAGATCACCGGCAGTTTCCAAACGGCGGCCAGGTTCATAGCCTCGTGGAAGGCACCCTGGTTACCGCCGCCGTCACCGAAAAAGGCTACGGAGATCCGGCCCGGTGCGAACATGGAGCAATACAGGGCATGACCGGTGGCGAGCGTTTCTGATGCACCTACAATACCGTTGGCGCTTAAGAGGCCTACTTCTGGTGCGCACTGGTGCATCTTGCCGGCTCTACCTCCGCAGTTACCGGTGGCTTTTCCCATTAGTTCCGCCATCATTTTGTTGATGTCGGCACCTTTGGCAATCAGGTGGCCATCGCAGCGGTGGGTAGAGGCCACATAGTCATCTTTGGTCAAAGCCTTGCAGATTCCAGTGGCCACCGCCTCCTCGCCCACATACATGTGCATGTTGCCGATCACATGGCCCTGCTTGGAATAAGCAATGGCAGTTTCTTCAAAGTGTCGGATCAGAATCATGGTGCGGTACATCTGAACCAGGTCTTTCCGGGACAATGCAAACAAATCGTTCAATTCTTTTCATCCTTTCCTTATGGTATTTCTAATTGTTTTATAGCATCGTCCCTATGGAAAGTCGAATACGAATTAAATTATTGCCTATAGGGTTTTACCTATGGACAAAGAGATAAGTCCATGGTATGATCCGTACAGGAAGGTGATCTTATGACATTAAGGCAGCTGGAATACTTGATTGAAGTAGCGGAGCAGGGAAGCATCTCTGTTGCTGCCCGCAAACTGATGATCTCACAGCCATCTTTGAGCCAGTGCATCAAAGGGATCGAAGAAGAACTGAATGTTACGTTGTTTGATCGCACCAGTGTGCCCATGCTTCCCACAAAGGCCGGTGAAGTGGTACTGAACAAAGCGCATATTATTATGACGGCCCTGGGCGATATGAAAAAAGAACTTTCCCAGGTGGAAAACGCGCCGAAGAAGCTGGTGGTGGGCCTTTTGGATGCGGGATCCCTCATCAACAAGCACATTTTCCGCCAGTTTCAAGATCAGTGTCCGGATGTAAAACTGCTGCTGGTAGAACGGGATCAACATATTTTAGAACGAATGCTGGGGGCCGGAAAAGTGGACATGATGTTTTCTATGACACCCAATGAAAGCTCCGGTTTGTCGGTGATCCCCCTGGTGGAAGACAGTTTTTTAATCGCGCTCCCAAAAACACACCCCATTTCTCATAAGTATTTGGTTGAATATCCGGACATGATCGGACAGGACGGAAAACAAGTACATTTTCCCACGATCTCCCTGTCTCAGTGCAAAGATGTCCGGTTTGTGCTGTCCGGACGGGACCGCATGAAAGTTGCTCAAATGGCAGCATTACGCAATCTGCCTGCCCCCAATGTGGGATTTGAGACAGACTCCTTAGGATCTACTGTCTCCATTGCCGCTTTTGAACCCCACGGAGCTATTGTGCCCAAACTGTTTTCTGTGCTCTATGACGGTCCGGACAAGCCTTGCTTTTTCACATGTGCAGAACCGCTTCCTGTATGGAACTTTGCCCTCAGTCTGAAGAAAGGTTTTAAGCTGTCCGATGCCGGCTATCAATATATCCGTTTGTTTGTAGACCATATTCGGACGCTGGGATTGCTTTCCAATGCCTGCGATTTGGATGTGCTCAGAGGATGAATCCTTATTTCTTCAAAAGAAAAGACCTGGTTTCGTAACCAGGTCTTTTTCAATGCTTTGGCAGGACGAAAGGCAACTCCCGGCTAAGCCGGGAGGCATGACTAAATATAAATTACAGAATGTAGTCCGAGATGCAATCGTACCAATGGACATAGGTTTGGCCGTTAATGGTGATGCGCTCGTTGTCTGGAAGCTTCTCACTCCAGGGTTTGCCGCCAAAACGATCGATCGCCCAATCATCGCGGTTAAGGCCACGCCACAGGACCGTGCGGCCGTTCTGATCTACAAACTGCTCGGAAGCTACCGCATCATTGAAGCATTCAATGTCCATCACGCATACGGTATCGTATTCCTTACCGCCGATAGTCACCTTATAGCGACCAACCACATCCACCACCTCTTTGGCGGTAGTCCCGCCTCGCGCACCAAAGAGACAGTCGAAAGGCTGTCTCTTTTTTTGTTAGTCTATCCTTGCCAAAACCGATAAAACCCCTGTTTTTCCTATTAGAAACGGAAAAACAGGCACTTTTTGTTTGTTGTAAGCAATCCTTATGTATTTGCAACTATTTCCACCTATTTTCGTCGTCTCCGCCGGCGGCCCACCGTCAGTAATGAAAAGAACCTTATGAAT
>JAZRHX010000014.1:0-6588 GCA_045644985.1 Clostridia bacterium
AGCAGCCCGTAGTGAAATGCTGAGCACAAAGTTAATGACTGCCTGGTCTTTTTTTGAACCGGAAGTATTGGCAGGTAGTGAGAAGATTGGGGATTTCTTTCAAACAACACCGGAATTGGAAGCTTACCGATTTTTATTAGAGGATTTGATTTCGCAAAAAGCACACGTTCTCTCTGACAAGGAGGAGGCGCTTCTTGCGGGTGCGGCAGACGCCCTTCAGACGGGAGATAACGTCTTCACTATGTTCGATAACGCAGACGTACGTTTCCCTGTAATCATGGATGAAGAAGGGAATAAGACAGAACTTACTATCGGGCGCTTCACCCGTTTCTTGCAAAGCCAAGACAGAAACGTAAGAAGACGGGCGTTTAAAGCGCTGTATACTACGTACGGGAATTATAAGAATACGTTGGCGGCCTGTTATGCCGGCAACGTACAAACAAATTTATTTTATACCCGAGCGCGAAAGTATCCGGATTGTTTAACTGCGAAGCTTTCGGGGAACAAGATTCCCGTTTCTGTGTACGACAGCTTAATTGCTACCGTACACAAAGGTCTTCCTTCTCTAGATCGATATTTAAATCTTCGCAAGGGAAAGCTGGGGTTGCCTACGCTTCATATGTACGACTTGTACGTACCTATGGTGAAGATGCCCCAAAGGGTGTACTCTTTTAAAGAAGGTAAAGAGATTGTTTTGAAAGCGTTAGCACCATTGGGCGCTCAGTATATAAAAGATATTTCTCAAGCTTTTGACCAAGGCTGGATTGACGTATATGAGAATCGGGGCAAGACCACCGGTGCGTATTCCTGGGGTAGTTATGGGGTTCATCCTTACGTACTGCTGAATTGGCAGGGCCGTTTGGATGATTTGTTTACGTTGGCACACGAATTGGGCCATGCAATGCATACGTATTACAGCAACAACAACCAACCATACCAATATGCCTCTTACAGAATTTTTGTAGCTGAGGTGGCCTCTACTGTGAATGAGAATTTGCTCATGAGCTATTTATTAGATCATTGCACAGACCGCGAAGAACGGGCTTATTTGATCAATCACTATTTGGAAGAATTCCGTACCACGGTATATCGCCAAACCATGTTTGCGGAATTTGAGAAGCAGGCGCATATGTCTGCAGAGAAGGGAATACCCCTTACGGCAGAGTATTTGTGTGGCGTGTATTTGAAATTGAATCGCAAATACTACGGACGGGCAGTGCAGGTGGATCGGGAAATCAGCCTGGAATGGTCCAGAATTCCTCATTTCTATTCGGCGTTCTACGTTTATCAATATGCAACGGGATTTTCTTCTGCGGCGCTGCTGGCACAAAGAATCGGTGCCGGTGAACAAGATAGTATCGAGAATTATTTGAAATTCTTATCTTCCGGCGGAAGTGACTACCCTATGGAACTGTTGAAAGCGGCAGGTGTGGATTTGTCTACACCCGCGCCTGTAGAGGCGGCTTTAGAGATATTTAAAGAATACGTAATCATGATGGAGGAAGCAATCGGTGAGTGACAGCTTTAACGGCATTGTAATTGAAGATGCGCGTACCGTAGACCAGGTTTTGGAGCTCCCCAACCTGCGTGTGACCGGTAATTGCTTTTTCATGGATACTGTTGAAGCAGAACGTCTTGAAATTGACGGAGAAGCGAAATTCAGCGGGTTCGTTACTTGCGACCGTTTGTGGGTGTCCGGAAGTGCCTATATGATGCATACCTTGCTAACAGAAACGTTACAAATTGCAGGAACGCTGTCTGTTTTGGGGCGTTGCATTTCCGATGTATTTGTATTGAAGGGAACCGGCATCTTCCACAGTACGTTCTCTGCAGGACGGTTGTTGGTAAAGCCATCGGGTACGCTGGAAACTACCGGTCGTGTAAAAGGGGACCGTGTCACCATTCAAGGACAGATGACCGCCACTTCCCGCTTAAGTTGCCGTGAGGCAGAATTTATTTCTTGTTTTCCTTCGGAAATTCACGAGATTTGCGCAGATGTGCTCCGGGTGAAGTATCAAGTGCCGCCCGGTCAATTGGAGTTGGGGTGCTCTTCTTATTTGCTATCCGCTTCTTTCTTGGATGTTAGTGAAGCGGTGTTGGAGTATACGTACGCCGAACAGTTGTTTTGTGACACTGCGGTAATCGGAAAGGGATGTCGCATTCGGGAAGTCATTTACAGAGATGGGATTGAGATTCAAGATGGCGCTATTGTAGAAAGGTTATCAAAAGCATGAACGTAAAGATGAAAGTAATTCGGAATATTTGTGCAGTGCTGATTTTGCTTGCAGCGTGGCATGCTGTATGGAGCGGACAACCGGCACCGGAAGAAAGAATGTTGCTGGAATGGGATTTCTCCCAAGGTCTTGGGGCGTTCTATTCTGAAGAATATGCGGACGACGCGTCTTCTTTCTCTTGGGAAGAAACCGGGGGCTTGGGAGATAGCAGTTGCATTCGTATTGAAAGTGCGCAGAACAATGATGCCCGTTACGTAATAAATCTGGATGTACGCCCTAATACTTATTACAGAATCAGCGCGTGGATCCGTACGGAGGACGTTCCACAGGGGAGCAACTTGGTAGGTGGCAATATTTCTGTACTTAATACGTTCCGCTATGCCGGTAATCTTTGCGGTAGTCAGGATTGGACACAAGTAGAGCTTTACGGCTGTACAGGAGCGGATCAAAACTCAATTTCCGTATGTCTTCGTTTGGGATTCTACAGCGGGGACAATATGGGGGCTGCCTGGTTCGATAATCTGGAAGTGCAACAACTCAGCAAGAAACCTTCCGGGGTTGAAGTTGTATCTTTCAGCAATGCATTCAAGAATTCCTCTCACTATAAGGAAGAGAACGTTTATTGGGATACGATAAAAATAGGCGCATTGATCGGTGTCGTTGCCATCTTAGCTTTCGTGGTTATGTATCGGTATGGGCGATTGCGGGATGTGCAAAGAATCGATCATCTCTTCTTAGATGGACGCAAAGGACTCTCCCTCCCGGTTTGCGTGGGGATTTTAATTGCCATAGGTCTTATTTTAAGGCTGATTCTTTCCGTAACGGCACCCCAATGTAGCATCGACGTGGGTCTGTTTAAATATTGGGGACAACGGTGTGTGGAAGATGGAATTCCTTCTTTCTACAGTCATGCAGAACAGTACAATTTGGATTATCCGCCGTTGTATATTTATTTTCTCTGGTTCCAAACTCTAATTGCAAAAGCGCTGGGTTTAATTGGAACGGCAGGTCATACCCTTTTGATTAAGTTGCCTTCCATCTTGGCGGACGGTGTGATTGCTTTTATTCTTTATAAATTGTGTGATCGCCGTATGCGTCGAAATTGGATTTTGTTTGTACTTTCGTTGTGGCTCTTTAATCCTATGGTTCTGTTGGATTCTGCAGCTTGGGGTCAAGTGGAGAGTTTACAGGCTCTTCCTATTGTACTGATGGTTTATTTTATTATTCGGAAACGACTCATTCCTGCTTCTGTGGCCCTTGGCTTTGCGGTGCTACTAAAGCCGCAAGGAATCTTTTTGGTTCCTATACTGGGCTTTGCTTGGTTGAGACGTTTTATTCGAGATAAGGAAACCTCAAAGCTTCGGCAGATTGGCTCCATGTTTGGCTGTATAGGTGCCTTCTTGGGTACGTCAGCGCTGATTGCTCTTCCTTTTGGTATTCGTCAGAAACCGAACTTCTTCTCCTGGTTGATTAATCTTTATATTGGTACTGCCAATGGCTATAAAGGTGCCACGGTTAATTCGTATAATTTCTATTATTTGCTGGGGGAGAATTGGACGGACGACGGAACGGTATGGATGATGGGACTTACATTCTTCCAATGGGGCATGTTGTTTATTGTGGCAGTTTGTTTGCTGGCCGGTGTTCTATATCTGCTGGGTAGAGTAGATTCCGGTTCTCCTTTCTTGATTGCATCTATGACCGTATATGGTGTTACAATGTTTGGCCCTCGTATGCATGAACGTTATTTCTTCCCCTGTATACTGCTTCTGCTGGTTGCTGTTCTTTATACGAATAACAAATTTATGCTTTGGTTATATGGTGGCATTTCTGCGGTAAACTTCCTGTCGGTCTTGTCTGTTATGATGGGCTTGGAAGTGGGTGGCGCATTGCAAGATGCCGGTGCACCATCTTCTTTATACGGTTGGTATTATTGGGCAGGCGAGGCGGTTCATCGCCAGCTTATTGCAGGTTTTAATTTACTATGTTGTTTTGTGTTGATTTTTATCACTATCTATTACGTAATGGGGAATCGGGATATTCGTTCTACCCGGAATCAGATTTGGAAGTTGGAGGATCCTTTGTATGAAGAGCTTTCGTTATTTGAGTAAGAAACATCTTACCCTTATTCTTATCGTTGTATTGGCACTGGCAATCCTTACGGGATGTAGCAGTGGCGGCAATGCGTCTTTGCAAAATGGAGATTTTGAAGCCGGAAGTGGCAACAAAATTACAAACTGGAGTCAATATAATTACCAGAAGAACGTAGGCGACAGTAAGTGTACCTCTATTTCTTTGGTGGACAACGGTTATTCCGGAAAATGTGTCAAGATTGACAGCCACTCTACCAATGATGCGCGCATTTACCAAAAGCTTTCTGTGAAGAAGGACAGCTACTACAAAGTTTCTGCCATGGTTCGAATTGATGAAGCCATTGCGTCCGGAGCGGGCTTTATTATTTCAGGGATTGGTACTCACGGGAGATCGGAGAGTCTTTACCACACAAATGGACAATGGCAAGAGCATGTTGTCTATTTTCATACAGGATCTGATCAGACTTCTTTGGAAGTGAGTTTGGGCTTAGGCGGATATGGCAGCGAGTCCTCCGGTACGATTTACATGGATCAAATTTCTGTGGAGAAAGTAAAAACAGTTCCTGATGGGTATACTGCGGCGGAAGTGACACCTTTTAACACGGCAAAGGAGGAAAGCGGTTCCGGCACCCCGCTTTATTTGCAGGCATTGTTCTTGGCACTTGTAGTTGGGTTGATTGTATACGTTTTTGCCACCATTACTCGCCATGATGATGAGAAAATCCGCTTAGGACAGTCTCTTTCTGAGACCCCTGCTCGATTGAATCGTGGGGATTACATTATTATTTTAATTATGACGGTGGTTTGCGCGTGTACTTCTTTCTACAAATTGGGAGATACAGAAGCGGCAAATTCTTGTTGGAAACCATCCGCCTCCGGAGAATCTGTTACCGTAGAATTCCCTAAAGAGGTTACCGTCTCCAGGGTTACGTTCAGCCCGAACGTACCGCATACAGGAAATGCAGCGTATTCCGTTTCTTATGAACGTGCGGGAGGAAGTGGCGATTACGTTCAAGCATTCCAATTTGATCGGGATGATGTCGCTTTCTTTGAATGGCATATTCAGGATAATACTTTTACCACACGCCGCGTTCGTGTTTCTGTTCAGGTACGGGGTATGGGTCTTAATGAAATGGCTTTCTGGGAGAAGGCGTCGGACGGTACCTATAAACAAATCCCTGTTACTGTCGTTGAGACGGAATATGAAGACAAAGAAAATCCCCATACACCGGATAAACTGTTTGATGAGCAGGCGCTGGCACAAGTATACAGAACTTTTGAGAACGGAACGTATTTCGATGAGATTTATTTCCCCAGAACGGCCTATGAGCATCTGCACGGGTTATCTATTTATGAAGTTACGCATCCACCTCTTGGAAAGACCATTATTTCCATTGGTATTACCATTTTTGGCATGAATCCCTTTGGTTGGCGTTTTATGGGAACACTGATGGGTGTTTGTTTGGTGCCGATGATGTATTTGCTGGCATTTAAGCTGTTCAAAAAGCGTGGATATGCTTTTATTGCTTCCTTCCTTTTGATGATGGACTTTATGCGCACTACCCAAACGCGTTTGGCTACCATTGACACCTATTCCGTATTCTTTATCTTGCTGATGTATTACTTTATGTACGATTATTTTGCCCAACGTTCTTACGACCGACCTTTCTGGAAAGGGTTGCTCTCTTTAGGTCTTTCCGGATTATGCTTTGGTTTAGGTGCGGCGGCGAAATGGACCAGTATTTATGCAGGTGTGGGTCTTGCGGTATTGTTCTTCCTTGCAAAACTTTCAGAAGGAACTGATCTTGCGGCAGGTCGTTATAAAGTTCCGGAGGGCAAGCGTTCTTGGCTCGTGGGCAATTTAATTCCTACGTGTCTGATGTGCGTGGTGTTCTTTGTGATCATTCCCCTTGGCATTTATATTCTTTCTTATTTGCCGTATATGCCCTCCAATCCGGATAAATCCCTTTTGGAAGTGGTGTGGGATAATCAGAATTATATGTATAACTATCATGCAAATTTAAATGCTACACACTATTATCAGTCTTCTTGGTATTCATGGTTGATTGATGGTCGGCCGATTTACTATTATTCCAGTTCTTCCGCCGGACTTGCTGCGGGCATTCGTGCTTCTGTAGTGTCCATGGGAAATCCTGCAATTTGGTGGACAGGGCTTGCTTGTTTGATTCCTGCGCTCTATTTTTCTTGGGTGCGGAAAGAGAAAATGATGCTGGTGGTATTTATTGGTTATGCATGCCAGT
>JAZRHX010000015.1:0-12829 GCA_045644985.1 Clostridia bacterium
GGTTAAAGGTTTCGTCGGTTCCAAATTTGCTTTGAGGCTTGACCCGTACGGAGAAATCGCCTTGGATCAGTTTCTCTGCAGCGTCCGTAATGTGCTTTACCGGTCGCTCTACGGTCAGTTTTCTGCGCACACCGTCAATCACGGTAAAAATAAGGCTCAGCAGCGCCACGTTCCAAAACGTGATCTTTGCCGCCGCGCTGATATTGGTCCTCGACAACGTGATATCTAAGGAATAGGACAGAATCGTCACAAACAGCATGGTACAGCAGGTAATCACAAAAGCCACCAACATAAAAAAAACAAAATAATGATTGATCCATTTCAAAATACTGCGAAAACGGTTGCCCTGCTTCATTTCACCACCGCCTTATATCCAAGGCCGTGAACGGTCTTGATTTCAAAGTCTTCACAGTCCGCCAATTTCTGCCGAAGTTTCGTCATATACACGTCCACGGCTCTGGGGGCCGTTTCCGTATCCGCGTCCCAAAACTCATCCATCAATTGGGTGCGGGTAAAAGTTTTCTTCGGGTACGACAGCATTTTATATAGGATGCTGAATTCCCGATTGGTGAGTGCAATTTCTTCCTCTCCCAAGTAGGCGGTATGCTCGTCCGCATCCATCACGAAACGGCCGATTTCGATTTTCCGGGAAGATGCGATCTTGGCGCGGCGAAGTAAAGCCCCGATTCGTAAAAAAAGTTCATCCAAATCAATGGGCTTCACCATATAATCATCCACGCCGATGCGAAAACCCCGCTGTTTCGAAGCAATATCGTCTCGGGCGGTCATAAAGAGAATGGGAATATTTTCGTTTAACTCCCGCACGTTCTTGGCAAATTCAAAGCCGTCCACACCGGGCATCATAATGTCCGACAGAATCAAGTCAAACATATTATCATAAAGGGCATCGTACGCTTCCGCCCCGTTCAAACACCCTACGGCTTCATATCCGCTATGGTTCAAAAAGGAGCAGACCGTCTTGTTCAGCGCCTGGTCATCTTCCACCACTAAAATCTTAAACATGGCATTCCCTCCGTGCAAGACTTCTTGTATATCTTATATCATAGCACGGAAATGTTAAAGTTTTGTTTACGTTTTCTGCAATACGTTTTTAGTCCTGCATAATTTTTTCGCTAAGTGCAAGAATGTTTTGCACATACTTTTTACGACGTGCTGCCAAAATACGTTTGTAAATCGGATAATTGATACACGCCATAAACATACCCACAAGGCCGATTGCAATGCCACAGAACATAGGATGGGCAACGCCGATTTTTCCGGCGAGATCAGTCATCACCAAGCTCATACCACCGCCCATAACGACTGCGCCCATACTGCCAAAAACGTAGGCGAATACGTTCGCCGGATATTTAACTTTCTTGTCTAACGCTTTAAGTTCATCTAATCCTGTAGCTTCTTTCTCCATATACTGCGTGCGAATTTTCTGCACCAAAAATTCTTGATCGTTTTTGTTCATAAAAGTACACCTCTTTCTGCTTGTTTCGATTATTGCTGCGGTTTGCCTTTGGAAAGTCTTTCTTTGGTTTCCTCTACTTTCATTGATTTTGACAGGGGTTATTATACGAGGGGTTTGTTGTTGTTTTTTTTGAGAATTGTTTGCGTTTTGTTAAAAAACAAACCCGGACGTTTCACCGATGGGTAAAAGTTCGGGTTTGAATGCTTTGGTGCGGATAGCAGGACTTGAACCTGTATGAAATTGCTTTCACACGGACCTGAACCGTGCGCGTCTGCCAATTCCGCCATATCCGCAAATATGACTGCAAAGCGATTACCGCTTGCGCTCTATTATTATAACGATTCCAGAGAATTTGTCAATAATAAAATTCCATTTAGAACAACGCTTTTGCAAACTCTTCAGGACTAAAGGGCTGCATATCGGAGATGCCCTCTCCCACGCCGATCAAGCGAACGGGAATGCCCAATTCCTTGCAAATCGAAACCACGATGCCGCCTTTGGAAGAGCCGTCTAATTTCGTTAAAATAATGCCGGTAATAGAAGCAACCTCGGAGAAAGCCCGCGCCTGATTCACCGCATTCTGACCGGTGGTAGCATCCAGCACCAAGAAAGTTTCTCGGCGAACCCCTTCCATTTCCCGCTCTGCCACCCGATTCATCTTAGCAAGTTCATCCATTAAATTCTTCTTATTATGAAGACGCCCTGCCGTATCGCAGATGAGCACTTCTACGCCACGCGCTTTCGCCGCCTTACAAGCATCAAACAATACCGCCGCAGGGTCTGCACCTTCATGTTGACGAATCATTTCTACGCCGCAACGTTCTGCCCAAACGCCCAATTGGTCGATGGCGGCAGCACGGAACGTGTCCCCGGCTGCAAGCAGTACCGAGTGACCGGCACTTTTGTACAAACTGGCCATTTTACCGATGGAAGTGGTCTTGCCCACGCCGTTTACGCCGATAACGGAAATCAGTACGGGAACCGAATCAAAATCCAATCCCTGCTCCCCTTGGCGCAAAATCTCAGCAATCTCCTCTTGCAAGGCACCCCGCACGTCCGCAGGATCCGTCAATCGTCCTTCCTTGACACGCTTCCGCAGGGCATTCATCAAAAATTCCGTGGTTTCCAAGCCAAAATCCGCGCTGATCAGCACACCTTCCAGCTCCTCGAACAGATCTTCATCCACCTTGCCGAAAGCTGCCAGCAGGGTATCCATCTTCCCCACTAAACCGTCTCGGGTTTTCTTGAGGCCACTTTTCAACTTATCCCAAAAAGCCATACGCTGATGAAATCCTTTCTTAAATCTTCAAGGAAACAACCTTGGATACACCCTTCTCTTCCATGGTTACGCCATAGAGAGATTCCGCATTCTCCATGGTGCCCTTTCTGTGGGTAACCATAATGAACTGGGTATTCTTAGCAACCGTATCCAAATAGTCGGAGAGACGGTATACGTTGGCGTCGTCCAGTGCGGCTTCGATTTCGTCCAGCAAACAGAAGGGCGACGGACGCATACGTAGAATACCGAACAACAATGCAATAGCAGTCAATGCCCGTTCACCACCGGACAAGAGCATCATATTCTGTAATTTCTTTCCGGGAGGCTGCACATTAATATCAATACCGCACTCTAATACGTCTTCCCCTTCCGCAAGCACAATATCCGCCTTGCCGCCACCGAACAATTCCGAGAATACCTGGGAGAAATTCTTCCGGATAATCTCAAACTGCTCCATAAACTGGGTACGCATCACGGCGGTGAGTTCATTGACTACTTTCTGAAGCTTCAAGCGAGATTCGTTCATATCCTTGCTTTGAGCGGACATGAATTCGTAGCGCTTCACCGTAGCTTCATATTCTTCTACGGCGTTGACGTTTACAGGGCCCAGCGCCTTGATAGCAGAGCGAAGTTCCACGATTTGTTTGGAAGCCGCTTTGTAGTCTTCAATCACAATGGTCTTCGCCAGTTCAGAAGCTGCTGTATAGGTCAGTTCGTACTCTTCCCACAAACGGTTCTTGTTTGCATTGATTTCATTCTCCGCACGAACACGCTGGATTTCCAGTCGGTTGCCTTCTTCTGTTAGGCGGGTCAAATGGCTGTTAATTTCAGCTAGCCGTGTAAGCATACCGCCCAAGGACTGATCCACTTCTTCCTTGCGGGCAGTGGCATCCTCCACTTTCTTCCGGGAGATGGCGCCATCCTGTTCAGAAACAGCAATTTGCGTAGAAATCCGTTTATTCTCCGCTTCCAACCCTGCAATCGCTTCTTGGCTATCCTTAATTTGTGTCTCATAATACGTAACACGGGCGCTGCCGGAAGAAATTTCTTCCTTGACACGTTGAATATCCGCTTCTGCTTTCTCCTTCCGACCATTTAGATCTGCTTCTTCCACTTTCAATTGGAAAAGTTCCGCTTGAATGCCGTCCCGCGCCTGTTTGGAAGCCTCTTGGCCGGCCAGCAATTCTCCAAGTCCATTTTCCAGCGATACTGCTTCTTCCGAAAGGCGTGCCGCCTCTTCCCGAACTTCTTCGATGGAGCGGTTGGAGTCCACCACGAAGCGAATCTGATTCTTCAAATCCTCTAACAATTGACTGCGTCGAGCTAGCCGCGCTTGACGACGCTCCCGAAGGGCCGCGCAAGTGGACGCCAATACGGAAGCTTCTTTCTCCAAGGCACGCACCTGCTCAAATTGTGCATCCTGCACCTTCTCCAATTCAGCCGCCTCATCTTTGGCCTGACTTAGCTTCTCCATAAGTTCCCCGATTTCCCGGGCGGAAGTATCTAAGATCTTCTCCAATTCCGGAATCTCACGGGTTCTGGAAAGGGCGCCGATGGGTTTCTGTCCCCGCTCCTGCCCGCCGCCTGTAATAGCACCGGTGGTACGAAGAATGTCTCCTTCCAAAGTTACACACATAAAGCCGTAGCGGTGCGCTTTCGCTGCCGTTAAAGCACTGTCTAAGGTGCGAAATACGGCAACACGGCCCAGCAAACTATCCACCACTTTCCGGAAACGGTCTTCGCATTCAACCCGGTCGCTGGCAATGCCTAAATATCCGGGAATGCCCCGAAGCTCTTTCTGGAGTTGTTCCTCTAAGCGCCGTCCCGCTGCCGCTGTAATGGGCATAAAGGTTGCTCTACCGTAGCGGTGTTCTTTCAAATATTCAATGGCCGCCTTGGTTTCCTTCTCCGATTCCGTGATAATATTCTGATAACTCTGGCCCAGTGCCGTTTCAATGGCAAGTTCGTATTCCCCGGGCACAGTGATCAATTGGGCTACCGCACCGTAAATACCGTCTCCGAATACAGGATTCTTCTTGCACATTTGAAGCACTTCTTTAACGCTCCTCGCATAGCCTTCAAAACCCTCTTCCATCTCTTTTAGAAGTTTCACGCGGGCTTCACATTCCCGCATCTTGCCGGATAAACTGCTGATGCGATTTGCATATGTCTCCGCTTGGCTGCGCAGCGTGGTCAGACGCTCTGTATTATTCTTAAATTGTTGTTTCGCTTCAATCGCTTCATCGTTCTTGGCCTCTGCAGCTTTCTCCGCATCAGAAAGTTCACCGTCCCCTGCAGAATCGCTTTCTTCCAAGATATGTAATTCCGTATCCAACTCTGCTTTCCGAGAAGATACCAATTCAATTTGTTGTTGCAAAGAAGTAATGGCATTCTCCCGTTCACCGGCTTCCAATTTCTTCTTGAAAATGGCATCTCGGGTATCTTCCACTTGCTTCTCTGTGTCCGCAAGAGCTTGATCCGCTACAATCAAACGATCCGCCGCTTCCTGCCCTTTTGCAAGTACAGCCTCCAGCGCCGAAGCAATTTCCAACAAAGAATCCTCATACCGCTTAATTTCCAGTTCAGCACCGGAAGTACGGCCTTGCTGGCTTTCCATTTCTCTGGCGGCCTGCTCGCAAGTCGTCTTGCAAGAAGCAATCTTCTCTAAATTCAAGGCAATTTCATTCTTCAAACGTTCAATGCGCTTACTATGTTCAAACTCTTCCTCGCGAAGACGGGCAATCTGTTCATCTAAATTTCGGGAAAGATCTGTCTTCTCTTGGTTCTCATTTTGAATCTGCACCAGTTGGGCCTCTGCCCTTTCTTTATCTCCGGATAAAATCTCAATGGCTTTTAGAATCTCTTCCAAGCGCTTCTCCGCCTGCTCAATGCCCTGCGTAAGAACGCCCACTTCAATGTCCCGAAGTTCGTACTTAAGACTCAAATATTTCCGCGCCACTTCACTTTGCTTAGCAAGAGGCTTTATCTGAATTTCCAACTCCCGCACAATATCATTAATACGAAGCAAATTCTGCTCCGTAGCCGCCAGTTTCCGCTCGCTCTCTACTTTGCGCATACGGTACTTCATAATACCGGAAGCATCCTCAAAAATGCTACGTCGCTCTTCAGAGCGGTTGTTTAAGACCTCGTCAATACGGCCCTGTCCGATAATAGAATAGCCATCCCGACCGATACCCGTGTCGGCAAACAGCATTAAGATGTCTTTCAATCGGCAAGTCGCCCCGTTAATCAAATATTCACTCTCTCCGGAGCGGTACAGACGGCGGGTAATCTTAACCTCCAAATAATCGATATTCAGCTTATGGTCCTCATTGTCCATAATTAAGGAAACCTCTGCCATACCCACAGGCTTTCTGTTCTGGGTACCGGCAAAGATCACGTCTTCCATGCGGCTACCACGCAGGGTCTTAGGGCTCTGTTCACCCAACACCCACTTAACAGCGTCGGAGATATTACTCTTGCCGCTGCCGTTGGGACCTACGATGGCGGTGATTCCTTTATCAAATTCCAGCACGGTGCGGTCCACAAAGGACTTAAAGCCTTGCATTTCCAGTCGCTTAAGATACAAAATAACACCTCAAAGTAATAAAATACACGGGTTTATTGTACCAATTCGGCGAGTAAAATGCAAGTTGTTATTCTCCTGCAAATCTCAAACGTAAAGCTTCTACCATATACGAAATAAACTCAATGTTTCTAAAAGGCTTATTGATACAATCCACGTCAATTCCGGTGATGATATACAGCGCTTGCTTTCGGGTCATACTTCTTGCAAGTGCATCCAATACAGAATGAATCGCTCTGTCCATCTTCCTTCTGTCGATCCCGTACCTTTTGGAAATTTCTTCACAGAGTAAACTGCTCACAGCAGGAACCGGTTCACCTAAATCATAAGCAAATAAAATAGCATCCCGCAAGAAATAGAAACCGGAGGTTCCAGGCGAAATGCTTAAACGATGCAGTATATGGGTTATAAATTGATATCTTTCACTACTATATGATTTTGAATCCGCAGCTAAACCTTCCATAAACCATTCACCAAACGCACAAAATCCCAAAACAATATTCTTTCACAAGAAACACGCAAGGATATATTAACACAGCGTCAGGGTGCTGTCAAATAACCTTTTACCCAGCCAATGGTTGAAAAAGTCAAGAATAATCCCAGGTTCACGCAGACCACGCAGGCCCCTGCCGGTATCCCCGGAATCGCCACGGAAACTACCATCCCAAGGAAAAAACTACAAGCAGCCACCAATGCCGAACATACGATTACGCTCCGGAACCGTTTGCACAAACGCATGGCGGTAATAGGCGGGAAAATGATCAATCCGGAAATCAGCAACGCTCCCATAAAACGCATGCCGATTACAATCGTCACCGCGCAGAGCACTGCCAGCAAAGAGTTGTACAGTCCCGCACGAATGCCGGTAGCCCGGGAAAATACAGGATCGAAGGTCACTGCAAATATTCTATTGTAGAAAACAACAAACAACGTCAAAACAACCGCCGCAAGCATTAAGCTGAAATTTACATCCTGCTTGCTGAGCGCGAATACGGAGCCAAACAGGAAATCCAATAAGTTGATATTGGAGCCGGACAAAGAAACAATCATAACACCCACAGCAAGAGCACCGGTGGACATGATACCAATCAAGGCATCCCCTCGAATTCTATCCGAATCGCCCAGTCGCAAAATTACAAATGCAACCGCAATGACCACAGGCAAAGAAATGGATAGCGCGGAAATGCCCAAAACAGCCGCAACAGCTAGCGTCCCAAAGCCTACGTGGGAAAGACCATCCCCGATCATGGAGAAACGCCTGAGCACCAAGCTTACGCCCAGCAGTGCAGCGCAAACTGAAATCAACATTCCCACAATCACTGCGCGAAGAATAAATTCATAGGCAAACAAATTACGAATGGCTTCCATGACAGCATTCATGCAGCACACTCCTTTCTTCCCCGTGAATGCCATACTGACGGCAAACCTCGCATTCCACGTAATCTTCCTTCTTTCCAAAGAAAGTTAAATTTTGATGCAAATGAAGAATGTGCGTTGCCCGGGCAATCCCACCGGCAATATCATGAGAAATCATAATAACGGTAATACCGTGTTTCCGATTCAAATGGTCAATGAGTTCGTATAGCTCTGCCGTAGCCACAGGATCCAAACCGGTCACCGGTTCATCCAAAAGCAGAAGTTTCTGGGTGGCACAAAGGGCACGCGCCAACAATACCCGTTGCTGTTGTCCCCCGGAAAGCTCCCGATAACAAGCGTTCTTAAGCGACGTAATATTTAACTTCGCCATATTCTCTAAAGCTTTCTGCTTCTCGACTTTGGTGTAGAACGGTCTAAAGCCGCTTCGGTTCAAACATCCTGAAAGAACAACTTCGTAAACACTGGCGGGAAAATCTTGTTGCACAAAGGTTTGTTGGGGTAAATAGCCGATTTCATTCTTTCGAAGACCGTCTCCCAACTCGATCACACCTCGATTAGCCTTTTTGAGACCTAAAATAGCTTTCATCAGTGTCGTCTTCCCGGAACCATTCTCGCCAATAATACAAAGATAGTCACCGCTGCTCACCGTTAAAGACAAATCTTCCACCACTATATGATTCTCGTAGGCAAGGGTTAAATCCTTGCAAGTAATCAATGCCATTTCGCACCTCCACCGGAGAAAGTGTATCACAAATGCCAAACAGGTTCAAGGTTCGGCTACAACTCCCACAATCGGTGCATATTATATAGGTAAACCATTTTTACCGGAGGCTTTAAAATATGTGTGCAATTGCTGGTGAAATATCCACAACACCGATTCTGTACAACGACGAGACCGTGACATACTTAAATCAAATGCTGGCTACGATGAGAAGAAGGGGGCCGGATGCAACCGGAACCGCATTTTACCCTCACGCCGCTCTGCTCCACGCCCGTTTGGCCGTCATCGACCCGGAACACGGCGGTCAGCCCTTCCGCGCAAATCGGGAAGGCAGAAATTATGCCCTGGTTTATAACGGAGAACTTTATAACACTGAAGAATTGCGCCATCAACTTCTAAACACTTATCCTCAAATCAATTTTAGCGGACACAGCGACACTGAATTACTCTTGTATGCACTTCTCTACTGGGGTTTTGAAGAAACGCTCTCCAAATTGAACGGCATTTTTGCATTTGCGCTGTGGTGCAACGAAACCCGCACCTGCTTAATGGCAAGAGACCCAATAGGTGTAAAGCCTTTCTTCTTTACACAAAAAGAAGGGCGATTCCTGTTTGCGTCGGAAATCAAAACGCTACTGGCACATCCAAAAGTATCCCCGGTACTGACTTTAACCGGCCTTTGCGAACTTTTCTTCACAGGTCCGGGCAGGACGCCCGGGTGTGGTGTATTTGACGGAATTGAAGAATTAAAGCCGGGAGAATGCGCTGTACTGGATGCAGAAGGGCATTTAAGCCGGAAGTTTTATTGGCAGCTTACCGACAAGCAACATTTGGAAGATTTTGAAGAAACAGCCCAGAAAGTACGGTTCTTGGTAACCGATGCCATTGAGCGCCAGTTGGTCAGCGACGTCCCCATCGGAACTTTCCTCTCCGGGGGATTGGATTCCAGCATCATTTCCTCTGTAGCGGCTGCCCATATGCAGGCACAAGGGCGGCAACTCAAAACGTTCTCCGTCACCTACGTAGATAACGAAAAATATTTTACCCCCTCTAAATTCCAACCAAACAGCGACGAGCCCTATATCGAGCGAATGATAGACTATTTAGGTTCTGATCATACCCGCTTGGTCATCGGCACAGAAGAACTGGCAGAAGCTCTGACAGATGCCGTCACCGCAAGAGATCTACCCGGTATGGCGGACGTGGATGCTTCCATGCTCTTGCTGTGCCGGGAAATCCGAAAGCACGTAACCGTGGCCCTCTCCGGAGAATGTGCGGATGAAATTTTCGGTGGGTATCCCTGGTATCGGGATCCGGAAATTCGGGCGCGATACGGATTCCCCTGGGCGCAATCCACTGATTACCGGGCAACTTTCTTAGCAAAAGATTTGGCAGGTAAAATGTCGCCCCGGGAATACGTGGATGCCCGCTATCAAGAAATGCTACGTGAGGTTTCCAAACGTCCCGGACTCCCGCCTTTGGAAGACCGTATGCGAGAAATGGTGCATTTAAATACCTACGGTTTTATGCAAACCTTGCTGGATCGGAAAGACCGTATGAGTATGTATAATAGTCTGGAGGTGCGGGTGCCCTTCTGTGATAAACGAATTGCCCAGTATTTATACAGTACACCCTGGCGCTATAAGGATTTCAAAGGCAGAGAAAAAGGACTGCTGCGATGCAGTATGGCGGGACTCTTACCGGACGAAATTTTGTGGCGAAAGAAATCTCCCTATCCCAAGACCCACAATCCGGCTTATATGGACTTAATGCGAGAGAAGTTACGGACTATCTTAGCACAAAAAGATGCCCCACTTTTGGCGATTGCGGATCGTCAAGCTTTGGAAGGATTGCTCACCGGGGAAAATGCTGTTCCTTGGTACGGACAACTGATGACTACCCCTCAAACCATCGCGTATTTTGTGCAAATGAACGACTGGCTTACACGATACAAAATACAGGTCCGCTGTTAACTAAATATTCACTGTTTTCACAGGGATTTTTCCTTGACAGGCTTCCTTGTAAAATGTTATAATTTTTCAGGTTGATGATAATTTTTTTCATCAAGTTGACATTTTTTATCATAACAAGGAGGTTTGTCAATGGCAACACCAATTATCATGCCTCGTCAGGGGCAGTCTGTTGAAAGCTGTGTGATTTCTAATTGGGCCAAGAAGGTAGGCGACAAGGTTTCTGTAGGCGATACTTTATTTACCTATGAAACGGATAAAGCCACATTCGACGAAGAAGCGAAAGTCGAAGGTACCTTACTGGCTCAATTTTTCGTCGAGGGAGACGACGTCCCCTGCTTGACCAACGTATGTGTCATCGGAAATCCCGGCGAGTCTTTTGAAGAATTTAACCCGAGTGGTGCATCCGCAGCACCTGCTGCCGAAGCTGCTCCCGCAGCCGCTCCTGCCGCTCCTGCCGCTCCTGTTGCACCTGCTGCACCTGCTGCACCCAGCGCACCCAAGTCCAATGCACATCCCGTGATTATGCCCCGTCAGGGACAGTCCGTAGAGAGCTGCATCATTTCCAAGTGGAACGTTAAGGTCGGCGACGTTGTTAAAGAAGGCGACAATCTGTTCACTTACGAAACGGACAAAGCTACTTTTGATGAAGAGTCCAAGTTTGCAGGTACCGTTCTTGCGATCTTTGCTGAAGAGGGCGACGACGTTCCCTGCTTGCAGAATGTATGCGTAATCGGACAGCCCGGCGAAGGCTTTGAGGAATTCAATCCCAACGCCGCCCAAGCTCCTGCTGCCGCTCCCGCTGTAGAAGCTGCTCCCGTTGCTGCCGGGCAGAGACATTTCGTATCTCCCAGAGCAAGAAACTACGCAGCCCGCGTTGGCGTAAATACAGATTTTGTAACCGGCACCGGCGCTGAAGGCCGCGTAATGGAGAAAGACGTGAAGGATTTTGTTGCTGCAGGCGGAAACACCACCTACGCTGCAAGCGGGGAGGCTTCTGCTTCCATGACCGGAACTGCTTTCTGCGGCAAGATCGGCGTTGCAGATCTCAATGCACCTGCTGCCGCCACTGTGCCTGCCGCTGCACCTGCTGCCGCTCCTGCTCCAGCTGCTTCCGATGCAGAATTCGAAGATGTCAAGATTCCGAATATCCGCAAGGTTATTTCCAAGTCTATGCACGCTTCCCTTTCTACCATGGCACAGCTTACGCTGAACGCTTCTTTCGATGCAACCAACATCTTGGAATTCAGAAAGCAGCTTAAAGACGTACGGGAGAAGATGGGCATTGCAAACATCACTATCAACGATATTATTCTGTACGCAGTATCCCGTACCATTTTGGCACACAAGGATCTGAATGCAAACTTCATCGAAGACGGCACTGTAATGCGTTACTTTAAGAACGTTCACTTAGGCATCGCCGTTGATACGCCCAGAGGCTTGATGGTTCCCACTTTGAAGAACGCAAACTTGAAGTCTTTGAACGACATTTCTGTTGAAGCAAAGAAATTGGCTACCGACGCACAGGCAGGTACCATCAATCCGGATACTTTAAAGGGCGGTACGTTCACCATTACCAACTTGGGTACTATGGGTATCGAGTCCTTCACACCGGTTATCAACCCGCCTCAAACAGCAATCTTGGGTGTAAACACACTCCAGACTCGCGTAAAGAACGTTGGCGGCGAGATGAAGATGTACCAGGCAATGACCTTGTCTCTTACATTCGACCACAGAGCATTGGACGGCGCACCTGCTGCAAGATTCTTGCAAGAGCTTTGTAAGAACCTTGAGAACTTCTCCATGCTTTTGATTAAGTAATTCAAACCCGAAAGGAGTAAGAAACATGGTATATGATTTAATCGTAATCGGTGGCGGACCGGCCGGATATCTGGCTGCTGAGCGTGCAGGACATGCAGGTCTCAACACACTGCTCATCGAGAAGAGATTTATTGGTGGTGTTTGCTTGAACGAAGGATGTATTCCTTCCAAAGCATTCTTGTACTCCGCAAAGATTTATGACGGGGCTGCACACGGCGAGAAATACGGCGTAACTGCAACCGGTCTTAAATTGGACCACAAGTTCGTTGTAGGCCGCAAGAACAAAGTGGTAAAGACTTTGGTCAGCGGTATTCAGGCAAAACTGAAGAAGAACAAAGTTACGGTTGTAATGGGCGTAGCTACCGTGAAGGGCCGTAGCCAAGAGGGCTTCCAAGTTGAAGCAAACGGCGAGATTTATACGGGCGCTAAGTTGGTAATCTCCACCGGTTCCGTACCTGTAACGCCCCCGATTCCCGGCGTGAAGGAAGGGCTTGAGTCCGGTTTCGTTCTCACCAACCGTGAGATTCTGGACTTGGAAGAAGTTCCTGCAAACTTCGTAATCATCGGTGGCGGCGTTATCGGTTTGGAAATGGCTTCC
>JAZRHX010000016.1:0-3134 GCA_045644985.1 Clostridia bacterium
CATCCTTGCGAATCTTCATGCGGGGCGGAATTCGTTCTGTCACGGTACCTTCCGTAGCCCGAATCAAAGAGCCGGAGCCTTTCTTGAAATCATAAGCCTCTAAATCAAATGCCATCACAAGTCCCGTACGAACCGGCGCATATTTTGTCTTTCTGCGCACCAACATCATGGTTTCAGGAAGCACATCAAAAGCCCCTTCGGATAAATAGGATGCCATGGTGTCGTTGATTACAGAAATGCGGGCATCTACATCCGGCTCCTCTAAATAAAGCTCCGGTAACATTAAGTGATACGTAGAAGGCTTTCCCTCGGTTTCGGCTGCTACCCGATTCCAGTAATCCGGTTGGGAAGTATATTGATCGCAGGCAACTGTAGCCCAAGCGTGCATATCCGTACCTTTTTTGGGCAACAATAAATCCGGAATCCTTACAGGAACGTTCGAACAATTAGATTGGGATTTCATAAACTCAAAAAACTCCTTTAATATGAATTGCGGTTACTATTTTACATTAAAACAAAAAATATGCAACCGTCTTTCTTGAATAATCTGAGAATTCAGGAGGTGCCGGATACAATGATTCGTTTGTTAGAAGCCCGAGGCATTCCGGTGGTCTGCCTGAAAGGGGACAACCGCGTAGGCTATTTAGGCCAGCCTATTTACAATAAAGAAGAAGAAATACAAGGCTTTCTGATTGATGGCGCAAAAGGCCTGGGGAAGCGCTACGTGGACCTGGATGACATTCTGCGCATCGGGAAAGATCGCTGTGTCATTTACAGTGAGAAATCTGTACGCAAACTGGGGCGGATGAAGCTCTTACTCAAACAAAAATCCTCTTTAGAATCGGTCCTTGGCAGGGATGTGGTGGACATGGGCGGGCGCAACGTAGGTGTTGTACAGGACCTAGCCTTCGATATGGAGACAGGCATCATTGAGGGCGTGGAACTGTCCAGGGGATTTATGGAGGATCTTCGAACGGGAAGAAGACTATTACATCTCCCCGATGGCATTGACGTGGGAGAAGAACAAATCACAATCAAGGAGGAATGGAAACATGAATAAAAACGTAGTAATGGCAATGGTTGCCGGTATGTGTATGGGGGCATTGGTAAGCAAGAATATGAAGAAAATTACCGGAATGGGCAAGAAAATTCGTAAAATGTTATGAAACGCACCCTGTCAGATCTGGTTCCCGCCATTCTGGCTTTGACGGTGCTTATACTGCTGGCAGTGCGTGTTCCCGTCGTGTTCAGTATTATTCTTCTGGGGTTGCTTCTCGCTTTAATCTTTCATCCGGTAGTCAAATGGTCGGAAGAAAAATTCCATTTATCGGGAACCAAAAGCACTGCTTTGGTTTATAGCTTTGCGGCGGTGTTGTTTCTGACGCTACTGGGCTGTACCCTGCCGGTACTTTTCTTCAATCTCAGCGATATCTCATTAAAGCTTGTCCGAATTCAAGAACGGATTCAGTCTCTTTCGCCTATTTGGTACCGGCGGCTAAACGGGGATCAAATATTCCGTAACTTAGAGGGACGACTGGATTTCTTTACCCAGCAAATCGGCAATCTACTCATTGAAGCTGTGGAAGTTCTGGCAGTTATTATTGCCGCCTTTGTACTGTCCTTCTACATTATCAAAGATCGCCGGACAATTAAAGGGATGGTACTGGCGTTATTTCCTTTCACCTGGCGGAATTATCTCCAAGGCGCCGGCATGCGGGCTGGCATTGTGTGGGAACGATTTGTAGGCGGACAATTTTTTATTGCTTTTCTTGTAGGTTTGTTGGAAACTTGTGGACTTATTCTGATCCATGCGCCTTATCCTTTTATATTTGGTTTGATTGGTGGCCTGTCCAATTTAATTCCCTATATTGGACCTTTTGTAGGGGCAGTGCCTGCGGTCATTGCTGTACTCCTCCAAGGTAGCAGTCTGTTCAAAGTATTGGGCACTGTTCTAATCTTTCTGGGGGTGCAACAAATTGACAACTGGATATTAACCCCTCGAATTATGAAAGGCAGACTGGGTTTGCATCCTGCCGTAACCATTCTCTCTGTCCTTGCCGGTGCGGAACTCTTCGGTTTTCTGGGTGCTACTTTGGCGGTACCTGTAGTGGGGATGATTTGGTCTTTAAAGCCCAAAAGAGCCGGCATGGAATAATCCATGGAAAGACCAACCATACTATCTATATTCAATCATCAGGAGGACGTCTGTTATGAATCGAGAAAATGCCGCGATTAAAGAAGTCCACGCCCGGCAGGTATTGGACTCTAGAGGAAACCCTACGGTGGAAGCGGAAGTTATATTAAGAAACGGTGTGGTGGGGAAAGGTATCTGTCCCAGCGGCGCATCCACAGGCGCCTTCGAAGCCCTGGAATTGCGAGATTCCAATTCGGGAAAATATTTTGGGAGAGGGGTTTTGCATGCAGTCAGCAATGTCAACACTGTCATTGCAGGAGAATTGGTGGGTAAGAACGTATTATATCAACAGCAGATTGATGATATTATGATTACCTTGGACGGAACACCGGACAAATCCAATTTAGGCGCCAATGCCATTCTTGCTGTGTCATTAGCAGCTGCAAGAGCCGGTGCCCATTATTTAGGGGAACCTTTGTACCGTTATATTGGTGGCATCAGTGGCTGCCGATTGCCCATTCCCATGATGAATATATTAAATGGCGGACTTCACGCGGGGAACAATCTGGACGTACAGGAATTTATGATTGTACCTGTGGGGGCTTCCTCGTTTCACGAGGCACTAAGATGGTGCTGCGAGGTATATCAAACTTTGAAAGAGATTTTGAAGGAAAAAGGTTTTTCCACCGCTTTAGGGGATGAAGGTGGTTTTGCCCCGGATTTGAAAGATGATGAGGATGCCATTGAACTTATTCTGCAAGCCATTGAACAGGCGGGCTATAAAGTGCCGGAACAGTTTATGTTGGCACTGGATGTGGCAGCTTCCGAATGGGCGGAAGGGGAAAGCTATCGGATGCCCAAGAAGAACGTTCGATTCTCCGGCGGGGAGTTAGTTAAACACTGGATTAATCTATGCGCACGCTATCCCATCTGTTCTTTGGAAGACCCATTGGGGGAGAATGATTGGACCAGTTGGAAGAAGCTGACAGGAGATTTGGGC
>JAZRHX010000017.1:0-3776 GCA_045644985.1 Clostridia bacterium
GAGTTGGCGCGGACCTAACGGTTTCTTCGCTTATGGCAGGGAACTGGTCATCAGCGTCATGACTGCGGCCAAAGCCGGTCGCTACGGAGTTACCTTCACGGATGCCCAAGGCCGCCAAACCTCTGCCGTGTTTGACGTGAAAGTGGAAGGCGAACTTTATTGTCCCAAACTGGTATGCCATGGCCACAACGAAGACGGCTGGCGACAGACCGACTCCATTGCCGTAAAGCCGGGAACGCCTGTAACCTTCCCACCACATCCCACTAACGGCAAATGGGAATGGACAGGCCCCAACGGATTCCACTCGAACGAACGCCACAACCAGATTTTCGACTTCAACGAGAAAATGGCAGGCAAATACATTGGCACCTACACCAACGAAGCCGGTTGCCGCCAGCAGTTGGTCGTTACGTTAGTATTAGCGAAGGAAGAAAAAAACAAGAAATAAAACAAAAAAGGGCTGCATCCACAAAACGGAAGCAGCCTTTTTTCTATTTTTTGGACACCAACAAGAAGCAAAGAAAACCCACAATAAGGACAGTTGCCAGCACCGTTTTCCAGCGCGATTTTTGCCTGTACTCCACTGGCGGAGTCCTTTGTTCCCGCCCTACCGCTTCCGCCTTTTTGCTCTCCTGTACAGAATCTGTTTCCTGCCGGCTCTGCCCCCTGCTTTCCACCAAGGTTTCCCCACGGACCACTTCGGCACGCCGGGCACGCATCACAACTCCGTCTTTCGTTGGCATCCGCTTAGCGGTGTCCGCCAAACAGACCACCTCCACCGAATCCAGGACAATACGCAGGCTTCTTGCCAGCGAATCAAAATCCCAACGCTCTTCCCGGCAGTGGCGATGGCTCACCGCCAACGAATCCACAGCCAGGGTGCGCTCCGCCTGTTTCCCCGACTTGCAGGAAAACAGACAGAACACCGCCAATATAACACACATTTCCGTTTTCATACACAGCACATCATTGAGGTTGCAAATCACGATATTCCTCCATGCCATAACACGGACAGGCCTTCATGGGATTCATTTCCCTGTGTCCCACAATGATGGCTCGCGGATACTTCTCTCTCAGCCTCATCAGCAACTGGCGTAAGGCGTGTTTCTGCTCCGGAGTTCTGGTATCGGCCGGTTTGCCATGCGCATCCAGTCCACCTTCGTAACAGATGCCTATGCTGTGCGCGTTATGCTGGCGGCAATGCGCCCCCGGCACCTCTTCCCGTCGGCCAGGTTCCACCGTTCCGTCCCTTCGCACCACATAGTGGTAGCCTATGCCGCCACGCCAACCCTGTGCCCTGTGCCAGCGGTCAATGTCGGCAGCGCCGCTCTCAACGTCCGGCATCACCGCCGAACAATGTACAATCAACAAAGTAATGGTTCTCATCTTTCTATACGTTTTTATCCTGATTAAACTTCCTGTATCTGTAATCAAATATCAGCAGCGCCCCCACCAGCGAGAATATCTCGCCCGTTACGGCCAGTACCGACTGATGGATAACCCCCAACGGAGGCACCACAAAGGCCGCCGAAATAAGCGCCATGCCAAATGCGGTGAGCACCACCGCCACAATCATCTGAATTCTAAGTCTGTTCATTTTCTCACGTTATTAAAAGAGAGGGCGGAGGCAAAAACCGCCGCCCCCAACTCTAAACTATAAACTCTAAACCCTAAACTCTACACTCTAAACACCCCTCCATTGGCTCTATGGTGAGACTTTTTCAGAGGTTATTCTTCCCATAGAGGGGAAGATGTCCGAAGGACAGAAGGGGGCTTTTTTCACCCAGCCAATCCACCGTCATCATCACCGTCGTCACCGGTAGCGGTGCTCACAAAGGTGGCAGTGTAGGTGGCATCTCCCGTAACGGTTACAGTTCGGTTGGCATCGGTGTCCCCGTCATTCCAGGCCGAGAAGCGGTATCCGCTCTTTGCCACGGCACTGATCTCCACCGTCTGTCCCGGGCTGTAGGTTCCACTGCCCTCCACCGTTCCCCCCTCGGCAGGAGAGGCTTCCACCGTCAGGGTGTAGGTAGTAGAGTCATCTTCCACCTTGCCCTCATCCTCGCTCACGGTCTTTTTGATTTTTCCGTAGCGGTCGTAGCAAGTAATCTGAATGGGAGTCTTGGCCAACACTTCCTTGATGCTCACCGCAGGAATAAAGATGACACGGCGCGTCGTAATCAGTTCCGTCTTGACCTTCTTCACTTCGTCCACGCTTTCGGCACGCAAACCGAAACGCATGTTTCCCAATCCGGGGATGGGGACGCAGTGTCCATTGGTGGCCCACACCTTCAGCACATCCGCAATGCCCTTGTATGCCGTTTCAATCTGGTTGACGTTCATTCCGCAGCGCAATGCCGCCTCGGAGATCACAGTCTGCTCATTCAGCGTGTTGTACAACTCGGGGCTCATTACATAACGGTAAGTGCCCGCATACTTTCCGACATTAATCATTGTCTCTCTTGCTTTAACCTTAATCATAATAGATCTTGTTTAAAAAGTTTTTGAAATAAATTAAAGAACACGTTTGGCATCCCGGTTTTCTTTCCCCTCCGCGGCTGGGGTTTCTCCCGTTCTGCTGGTGCAAAGGTACGGCAACCAGACCCCCATTTTCAAGTCCATGGAAAAACCCGGTTTAAGTTTGTAAAACGGTGGAAAAAAATCAGGGAACCAACTCCATGAGCGGTTCCCCTTGCAATATGCGGCAGACAAAGGCTTCTGAGGACTTTTCCTACTTTCTCAAAAGGCATTTAATTTGCTTGTAATATTTTGTTTCGTGGAAAATTCCACGGACGGTCAAATAGTTCTTTTCGGCATTGTCTTGGACGTTACTTCTGATAATTTGTATTCCATTTTTAGTTTGTGCCCATTTAAGCAAATTATGGAACTGCAGGTTCAAGCGGTTGGCCATGGTCTTATAACATGGAATCTTCTGTTCGTCAGTCAAAACATATTTCTCAAAAAACTCATGGAAAGGCTTCACTCCCAGTTTTTTGCTACCCATTTTATAGTCGACAACCAGTACATAAAGCAAAGCCACAAAGTCTATATCTTTGCCATATTTTCCATGAAGAGCTACTGTGCGTGCCTTATCATTATACATCTGATGGAAACATTGGACCAAAGTTGCCTCGTCCACATATTGTTTGAACAAACCCGTTGTTGGCAACATTTCATCAGAGGAATGCTCCGTCTCACGCTCTTCTTCCTCTTTCAAGGAACGGATTCTTTCCTTCACCTCAGCAAGTTTTCGTCCTGTTTCAGCATGATTTTGTTCCAACTCAACAACCACCCACAGAAGTTCATCTAATTTTTCATTCTTACTTTTGCCATAACGAACAGACTTAAAGCGGGAACCTCCACCTCCTCCACGGCCACCTCCGCCCGAAAACCCAAATCCGGCAGACATTCTTAGGCCGCCGCCTTCGGGTGAAGACAGCACGGCAATTGACTCTGAATGTGAGACTGAAGATGTCACCGATTCCAATCCAGGAGCCAAAGGACGGCAGGCAAACTGACTCACCACCGAACCGATAATACGTACACGCACGCCCTTCTTACGCAACTTTTTCACCTCCTTGCGCGTCATCATCTTGGTCTCACCGGGAAAACTGGAATACAGCCAGGGTACGATTCGGCCATACGTACCGAAACGTGCAGTCCGTTTTACATCCGGACGCTTATCGGACATATATTTCATACGGATGACAATCCCTCCCTTGGATTGAGGAAGAGCGGTGGGAACCAGAACAAGGCCTCTGGATTTCAATTCATCC
>JAZRHX010000018.1:0-1110 GCA_045644985.1 Clostridia bacterium
ATGTCTTCATCTATGAGCAATTGGACTTCCCGGTCGGTGTCTTGAAGCAGTCCCAATACGCTCACAGAGCCCGGCGTCACGCCAAGCATTCGTTCCATCTGTTCTGCCGTGGCAAAAGAAAGTCGTGCCACGCCTAATTGAGCGGACAAATCTTTTGTTTTGAATGGTTTATCCCCGGGCATTAAAAGCAAATAAAAATTCGTTTGTTGCCGGTTGCACAGGAATAAATTCTTACACATATTGACGCCCAGCGCCTCGTCCACTGCCCGACAATCTTCCATCGTCATCGCAGGAGCGTGTTCCATACAGATGTATTCAATGTCTAATTCATCTAAGAAAGCGCAAACTTTTTGCCGAATGGTCATAATGGTCACCTCACGGGTATTGTACACGCCTGCCTGCTTCTTCGCAATATATATCCAGAAAATTTTCGACTTTTTGCGTCTTTTGGGATTTCGATGCGTAAAATGGAATTTTGTCGAAATATTCAGGCAATTTTGTAAAAACACCGGGGAATACATAAGAACACCGGACTTACAAATATTGTAAATCCGGTGTCTTCTTGCCGATCATTTAAAACCATTTTACACCCGCTGGTGGAAGGTTCTGGAAATAACTTCCAACTGCTGCTCCTTGGTCAAACGGTGGAAGTTCACCGCGTAACCGGACACGCGAATGGTGAGCATAGGATATTTCTCCGGATGCTCGTAGGCATCAATGAGCATCTCCCGATTCAGAACGTTTACGTTCAGGTGCTGCGCGCCTTGATCGAAGTAACCGTCCAAAATGTTTACCAAGTTGCGGCGGCGTTGGTCTAATCTTTACCAAGGGCCTCCGGCACAATGGAGAAGGTGTTGGAAACACCGTCCTGGCATACGCCCCGGTAAGGAATCTTAGCAACGGAGTTTAAGGATGCCAACGCACCGGAAATATCACGGCCGTGCATGGGGTTGGCACCGGGAGCTAAAGGCTCGCCCAACTTACGGCCATCCGGCGTAGTACCGGTTTTCTTGCCATAGGTTACGTTGCTGGTAATGGTCAGCACAGAAAGGGTGTGCTTTGCATTACGGTGCAAGGGGTGCTTCCTCAATTCGTGGGCAAAGTTGGAAA
>JAZRHX010000019.1:0-2161 GCA_045644985.1 Clostridia bacterium
CGCCGCTACGTTAAGGCCTACGTGCTTCATACAGCACATAGCCCGGGCACCGGCAATCGAAGCACCGATGGCAACTTCCAGCGCCACTTTCTCATTGGGTGCCCACTCGCAGTATACACCGTCGTATTTCGCAACATTTTCTGTAATTTCCGTGCTGGGCGTTCCGGGATATGAGGACACAACGTGTACCCCTGCCTCAAAAGCGCCTTGCGCGATAGCTTCATTTCCTAGTAAAAGTTTCTTCATGAATGGTTCTCCCTTTCCTGTCTTATTAATTCCTCAAATCGTGCACCCGATGGGCTTTTCCGGAAACAAAACGCTCCAATGTCTTAGGCTCTACCAACGTGATGGTGGCATCTAGAAGGAGATTGGATTTAATCTTGTCCCGAATCATTTTAGTAAGACGTTCCAATTCAGAATATTTCTCCAGTAAAGAAGAATCCAGCAACTCAACCTTAATTTCCAATCGATCCATGTATCCCTTACGTGTTACGTAAATTTCATAATGAGGACCAATATGGGGTGTGCCCAAAAGCGCACTTTCAATTTGGCTGGGGAATACGTTGACCCCTCGAATGATCAACATATCGTCTGTACGGCCCTTAATCTTGCTCATACGAGCAGTAGTTCTTCCACACTTACAAGGTGCATAATCAATGGAGGTAATATCCTTGGTTCTATAACGAAGGATCGGCACACCTTCTTTGGTCAACGTGGTAATAACCAACTCGCCTTCTTCCTCCGGATTAATCGCTTCCAATGTATTTCGGTCGATAATCTCACAATAGAAGCTGTCCTCGTTGATATGCATACCGCAATGTTCCAAACATTCGCCGGATACGCCGGGTCCCTGTACTTCCGTAAGACCGTAATTCTCCGTGCATTCAATGCCCCACTGCTTCTCAATTTGCTGTCGCATCTCCGCTGTGTGACCTTCACCGCCAAAGAGACCTACACGTAATTTATGACGACCTCTGGTAAGACCTTTCTCTTGGGCAAGTTCTGCTAAATGAAGCACGTAGGAAGGTGTTCCTACAATAACGGTTGTACCGAAATCTTCCATAAACATCAGCTGTCTTTCAGAATTACCTGCAGAGGAGGGAATCACAGCAGCGCCCATTTCTTCCAGTCCCTGGTGAAGACCAAAACCGCCGGTAAACATACCGTATCCAAATACAATCTGGGCAATATCATCCCGGGTAACACCTGCTGCCGCAGCAACTCTGGCGGTATTCTCCCGCCACATGCGCATATCATTCTTGGTATATCCGAACACAACCGGCTTACCCGTGGTGCCGGAAGATGCATGTAAACGTACAATTTCCGATAAAGGTTCCGCAAAAAGACCAAAGGGATAATTCTCCCGAAGGTCTGCTTTCGATGTATAAGGGATCTTCTCGATATCCTTCAAAGTTTCTATATGTCTGGGTTTCAGACCGATTTCATCAAAACGCTTCCGATAGAAGGGCACGTTGTCATATGCTCTCTTCACTGTCCATTTCAGTAACCGCAACTGAATATCTTCAAACTCTTTTCTGCTGAGCCTCTCACGCCCCGGATTCCAAATCATCCTTGTCGTCTCCTTCCGTTTATGCGAACCCTTGATTCTACATCAATTTCCACATGTACACACAGCTTTAATTATACGAGTTATCATGCTGTTTGTCAAACAAGAATAGGGAATTCTTTGATTTGCAAAGCACCGGATGTCGGTGGCACTTTTTCGATTTTTTATAAATTTGTACCAATATTTTGGAAGAAACATGGGGTTCTATTCAAATGTTCATATACCGCAACTTTATAAACCCAAAGAGTAATGATAAAGACTAAATCACCTTTCCCCCATTACAAAATTCCCGCAAGCCGAAGCAAATGGCAAGCATTGCTTCCTTGAGCCTCTCCGGGGCGTATTTTGTAATCAAACAAAAGGCGATCATCCTCATAGTGTTCGGTAAAATGATAGTTGGTCACACATGCCATACTTTGGGAAAGTTTACATAATTCTTGGTCATGTGTGGTCATCATCACCATGGTATGCGCTTTTGCCAAACGCCGGGCAGTCGCCACCGCGCAAGTCGCCCGATCCTGTGCATTGGTACCTTTGTAAATTTCGTCAATAAGCGCCAACATGGGCTGATTTTGATCCGCAAAGGTCACTATA
>JAZRHX010000020.1:0-6663 GCA_045644985.1 Clostridia bacterium
TGCAGAGCTTCAAAAGAAATCGGTAAAGTCGGTAGTGTTTCATTTGAAGAAGAAAGTGGATCCCAATGCAGCCGGTATTGACCGGGTGTGCGCGTGGTTGGCGGACATGGATGCCCTTCTGACGCAAGACGGATTCAACCGTAGCGAGTATCTTGAAATGAGAAAGAAATTAAACGATGCCATTGAATGGGTGTTTGATGTGGAACTTCGTCATAAGTTGCGCAACTCTTGGTACAGTTTTGGGAAAGCCATGGATAAGAAGGTTCCCAAGCACTAAGACGTACACAGCGATATATGTATGGAATTCTTAAACGCCCACCGAACAATGAAACGGTTGGGCGTTTTTTAGAAGAATTATAAGGAAAGAAACAGTACGATGCGAATTGGAATTTTTGGGGGGACATTTGATCCCATACACAAAGGACATTTAGATGTGGCTTCTGCGGTACTCACTGCCGCAGGACTGGATCGGCTTGTTTTTATGCCTACGGGGGATCCTCCTCATAAAGTTCACCGAAATGTAACGCCGGGTGCCCTCCGTCTGCAAATGGTACGGGCGGCGATTCTTGAAATTGGCAATTCTCAATTTTCCGTATCGGACATGGAAATTCAACGAAAGGGGTACACCTATACCATCGATACGCTTCATGCTCTTTTGGACCAGGAACCTAATTCGGAATACCTATGGATTATCGGCGCCGACGTATTGGCGGATCTAAAGCATTGGAAAGATTATCATCAAGTTTTTCGATTATGTGGCTTCATTGCTATGCATCGCCCGGGATACAGCCGTGCGCATTTTCAAACAGAATACGAAGAACTGACTCGGTTGGGTGCCCGTATTCAATTTGTGGAGGTACCGGCGGTGGACCTCTCTTCTACTGAAATTCGAGGGGCTTGCGGTTCGGGTATAGTACCGGAAACGTGGGTGCCCAAGGCGGTTGCAGATATCATTCGTACCTGTGAGCTTTATAGGGAGGACAAGCCGTTCAGCCCGGAAGAAATTTGCCGGGAACTTCAAACCCGATTAAGTCCTGGGAGATATGCTCACAGCATTGGGGTGATGGAGGAAGCGGCGCGCATAGGGCGCATGGTAGGGGTGTCTGAGGAACTGTGCACATTAGCAGGCCTTCTTCATGATGCGGCCCGAGAATTTACACCGGCGCAATATGCTTGGTTAGGTTTAGAAGGGGAGAATGGTGCTTTGCTGCACGCAAAAGCGTCCGCGATTTTGGCGTCATCTCGATATGGGGTGCAAAATCCGGAAATATTAGAAGCCATCGCCTGTCACACCACCGGAAAGCCCGGCATGGGCACTTTAGCGCAAATTCTTTTTGTAGCAGACTATACGGAAGCTGGAAGACAAGGTCCGCATTTTGATCGGGTACGAACTGTTTTGAAAGAAGAAGGGTTGTTGGCAGCTGTTTTGGCAGAATGCGAGATGACGATTGCCCATTTGGAAGAACAAGGCAAAGCTATTTGTCAAGATACGAAGGACACTCTGGCTTGGGCAAAACGGACAATCAACGAATAGAATAGGAAAAGAGGCGTAATTTTATGACAGAACAAAATAAAGGAAAGCTTTTAACAGACGTTGTTGTACACGCAATGGAAGATCGAAAGGCAAAACAAATTGAGGTTATTGATCTTGCAGGTCAGACTCCGATTACAGATGCGTTTATTCTTTGCAGCGGAACCTCCTCTACGCATTTACGAGGTATTGCGGATGAAGTAATTGAGAAGATGAAGGAAGCAGGCGCTCCGTGTGTTCATTTGGAAGGATACGATACTGCCAGATGGATTTTGTTGGATTTCACAGATGTGGTTGCCCACGTATTCTTGGAGGAAGAAAGAGAATTCTATAACATTGAACGGTTGTGGAGACATAAGCCTGTGAAGACAGGGCCGGGAGGAATAGAACCATGACAGAAATTTTATTTTCCGAGAACGGCAAACTGCAGAAGTTGGAGACGCCGGTAGAGGGCTGCTGGATTAATATGTTGGACCCATCTAAAGAGGAGATTCAGGCGGTGGCGTGTAAAATGGGTGTAGAACAAGACTTTTTAACCGCTGCTTTGGACGAAGAAGAACGTCCCCGTATTGAATCTGAAGACGGAAATACACTGATTGTAGCCGATATTCCGTTGGTAGAAGCTGTACCCGGTTCCGATCGTTTTGCCTATGCGACTATGCCCTTGGGTATTATTGTATGTCCTACGTGCTTAATTACCGTAAGCTTAAAGAAAACTCAATTGATTCGAGATTTCTTAGAGAATCGAGTGAAGACTTTCTGTACCTTTAAGAAGAATCGTTTTATTCTGCAATTGCTGTATCGTAATGCCACGTATTATTTGCAGTATCTGCGACAGATTGACAAAATTACCAATAATATTGAGAATGATTTGCATAAATCCATGAAGAACAAAGAGTTGCTTCTCTTACTCTCCTTGGAGAAATCCTTGGTCTTCTTCTCAACGTCCTTGAAGTCCAACGAAATTGTATTGACCAAGTTACTGAAATACAATTTTGCCAACATTTCTATTAAGAAATATCCGGAAGATGAGGATTTGTTGGAGGACGTTATTATTGAAAACAAGCAGGCAATTGAAATGGCCAATATTTACAGCAATATTTTGAATGGAACTATGGAAGCGTTTGCGTCTATTATTTCCAATAACTTGAACATTGTGATGAAACTTTTGGCGTCGATTACCATCGTTATGTCTATTCCAAATATTATTTCCGGATTCTTTGGAATGAACGTTCCTATGCCTTTGGCTGGGCTTAATTGGGCATTCTACGCAATTTGCGGCAGCGCAGCCGTGGTATGTGCGATTGTGGCGGTCATTTTATTTAGGAAGAAGATGTTCTGACAGGGAGTTGTATTTGGATGAAGATAAAGGCTGTAGTTTTTGATTTTGACGGTGTTCTTGCGGATACAGCGCTGGATTTGGGAGCGTCTATTCAAGCAGCTCAACGCCATTTTGGGGCACCGGTGATGACAACACCGGAAATTATTTCCTACGTTGGATTCGGCGCAAAGCATTTGGTAGACCATACGGTACCCGTTGGGAATGAAGAAAAGATGACAGAAGTGCTGCAATGGTACAAGCAGTATTATGCAGAACATCCTTGCGATGAAACCAAATTATTCCCCGGCATTTTGGAAACATTGGAAGACTTCCGCGAACGGGGTATTAAGATGTCTATTGTCTCCAATAAGCCGGAAGCCATTACTCGCTTGATTGTGAAGAAGTTGCAGATTGAATCGTATTTCACCCGTATCATCGGCCCTGAGTCCGTGACCAAAATGAAACCGGATCCGGAAGGACTCCTTTTATGCGGTCAGGCTATGTTTGAAGAAATGGGAGAGGTCTTTGATCCTAATGCTTGTATGATGGTGGGCGATTCCTATACGGATATTGCAGCGGGAAAAGCAGCAAGATTCGGAAGGACTTGTGCTGTGTTGTATGGTTACGGGGCGCGGGACAAATTGCTGGCGGAAGGTGCTGATTACAGTGTGGAGCATGGCAGGGAAATTGCATCGTATGAATAAGATTTTGAAGAGAGAATTCGGTAGTGTTCTGTTTAAGGATACCCTTATTTTGTATGAACTGCAAAGGAAAAGGGTGAAGAATATCAACCTTCACGTAAGAAACGGCCAGGTTTGGGTCTCCGCATCTCCGCTGATTTCCGTCTCAGTGATTGAAGCCTTTATTCAAAGAAAAGGTGCGTTGATTCTGAAAGCTTTGGAAAGTTCTCCTAAGACTAAAGAAATATTGACAGAAGCTCAGGAACGCGCCCGGAAAGAACAGTGCGCCACCATGATTTCTGCCCTGTGTCAAGAATTCTATCGGCAGATTGCAGATTGGGGAATTCCATTTCCGCAGCTTCGTTTTCGTAAAATGTCTTCCCGCTGGGGAAGCTGCAATCCTCAAAAGGGGATTCTAACGTTTAGTACGGCGCTTTCGCAGATGCCTAAAGCTTTTTGTGAATACGTGGTGGCACATGAATTCATACATTTTCGAGAGGCCAATCACTCTCCGGCTTTCTACCGAGAGCTTGCCCGTTACATGCCGGATTACAAGATACGAAAGCGCCTAGACAAATGCTCTTGACAAATGTTTTTTCTGTTTTATAATAAGAAAGCAGAGATGATTGGAGATGCAAATACCCGCGGGATAAGGGGGTAGTTTGTGTCTTTTTTTATTAGGAGGAATTGCTGTGGAAGGGGCAGAATTAAGAGATATTTTTGAACGCAGTCCGGTTATTGCTTCTGTTTACGAGGAGAATTTCAAAGCGGCATTAGAATCGCCTTGCGAGGTTCTGTTTGATTTGAAAGCCGGTATTATGACGGTAAATCAACGGATACAAGCAGCCCATCGGGCCGGGAAGAAGATCTTTGTACATATTGATTTGGCTGCAGGGATTGGAAAGGATAGGGCCGGCATTGAATTTTTGGCTAAAGCCGGCGCAGATGGAATTATCAGTACGCGGGGGCAACTGATTCGACAAGCTCGGGACTTTGGTCTTTACACGGTTCAGCGATTTTTCGCCTTGGATTCACAGGGAATCAACAGTATTCACGAAATGCTGGAGTCGGCAGCACCGGATTTGATTGAATTAATGCCCGGTGTTATCAGTAAGATTATTCGCAGTTTCTCCCAAAGTGGTATTTCTGTCATTGCGGGCGGTTTGATTGAAACCAAAAGTGAGGTTACAGAGGCGCTGACATGTGGTGCTACAGCTGTTTCTACAGGCACAAAAGAGCTTTGGTATATTTGATTTGTTGATGGGGGTATTTGCGTTGCTTGAAGTATTAAGAAATATAATGGACTACTTGTTGGAGTTTGGCATTGTGCAAGTTGCCATTCGTGCTTTATTTGCAGTTATAGTCGGTTGCTTAATTGGTGCAGAACGTGCACGGCACGGTCGTGCTGCCGGTATGCGCACCCATATTTTGGTTTGTTTGGGTGCGGCCATGACTTCTATGACTTCTTTATTTGTAGCTGAAGTTCTGAACTATGGGGGAGATATTCTCCGGATTCCTGCTCAGGTTATTTCGGGCATCGGTTTCTTGGGGGCCGGCATGATTATTTTAAAGAACAACAATATGATTGTGGGACTTACTACTGCGGCGGGAATTTGGGCTACCGCGACCATTGGTATTGCCATCGGGTACGGTTTCTGTATTGGCGCTGTTATTGTCACGGTGCTTTTAATGATTTCCGTAAATTTGTTTGCCCGTATTGAGAGACATAGAAAGAATGCGGAGATTCTTTATATTGAAATCGATGATATGTATAAGACCAATGAAATTATAGGGACGCTTCGTGCAACGCTGTCTATGCCTTTTAACGTGCAAATTCTTCCGCCCAAGAGCGGATTTTCCGGAAATTTGGGTTTGAGTTTAACTTTTGAAAGAAAGATTGAATTGGATCTTTCCAAAATTTCCGTCATTGAACATATTGTTTTTGTAGCAGAGGATTAAGGAGTAGAATGCATATGATTTATGATGTAGTTGTTGTGGGCGCCGGCGTAATAGGCGGCATGGTTGCTAGAGAACTTACCAAATATAAACTTTCTGTTTGCCTTGTTGAGAAAGAAAATGATGTGGCTTGTGGTGCATCTAAAGCAAACAGCGGAATCATTCACGGCGGTTTTGACCCGGAACCGGATACCTTGAAAGCTAAGATGAACACGGTGGGTATTGAGAAATTGTATAACACGGCAGAGATGCTTCACGTGCCCCATAAACGAAACGGCTCCTTCGTATGTGCCTTCGGTGAGGAGGAAGAACCTGCCATCCATATGCTTTATGAAAGAGGTTTACAGAACGGTATTACGGGCATGTCTATTCTTTCCGGTGAAGAAGCCCGGGCGATGGAACCGGAACTTTCTCCGGAAATCACCTTGGTATTAAATATTCCTTCTGCAGGCATTATTTGTCCGTATGAGTTGACTATTGCTGCTGTAGGAAATGCCATGGATAACGATGCTACATTATATGTAAATTTTGCCGTTACCGGTATAGAAAGAAATGAGGGTGTGTATACCGTTTCTGCTGCGGACGGCAGACAGATTCAAAGCCGATACATTGTCAATTGTGCCGGCGCGTATGCAGACCGGATTTCTGCCATGGTAGGGGATACGTCTTTTACCATCATCCCCAGAGCCGGCGAATATTTATTGTTGGATAAAGCGGAGGGGGCACGTGTTTCCAGAACAATTTTCCAGGTGCCATCCAAAGAAGGCAAAGGAATCTTGGTTACTCCCACGGTGGATAATAACTTGCTCACCGGTCCTACAGCCCTCCGAGTTCGCACTTCTGGTAGTACGGAAACCACCGATGACGGTATGGCTATTGTGCGGAATCTTGCAAAGAAGAGTGTGCCCAGCGTGGACTTCCGGCAGATTATTACTTCTTTCTCGGGCGTACGTGCGTCCGTGGCTACCGGCGATTTTTTGATTCAACCTGCGGAAAGTGCAGAGAATTTTCTGAATGTGGCAGCGATTGATTCTCCTGGACTTACTTCTTGTGTAGCAATTGCAGAGTACGCAGTAGGGCTTTTGCGGAAAATGGGTCTTGGGCTAACTATCAATGATCAGTGGGACGGTACGCGCCCAGATCCTCACTTTATCAAGAAAATGAATGATGAAGAG
>JAZRHX010000021.1:0-2933 GCA_045644985.1 Clostridia bacterium
CCCACAGCCATTTCGGAGTAGGCCACAGGCACACTTTTGGATTAACCCGTTTGTAGAAAGTCTTGAGAACACCGTGACTTCCATGATGGGCCATTTGCACGACTTCACTTTGCAAAGCATCTTTATGCATTTTCAATAACCGAGTGCCTGCCACTTGCCCTGCATCGCCCAAAAATAATACGGTTTGCCCATCCATTGTAAAACGATACACAACACTGCTTTCATTGATGGGATTCTCCGTAATACTTTCGTCGGGCGTGAGTAAGACATCGACCGTAATCCCGTCAATGGTATAGGTATCTCCCATCTGCACAATCGCAATCTGCTCTTGCGATAAATTCTTTAAGGCCTCCGTAAATTTATCATAGGTCTCGCAAGTGCTTTCCGCATACTTCTTCACAAAATCCCGGGACGGAAAATTATAGTATACATACTTGACTTTCAATCCGGGATTCTGTTCGGTCATAATGCCGCTGAAAGCATCCACATGATCTTCATGCACGTGAGTCAGAAACCACGCTTCAATTTCCGGAATTTCCTGTCCTGTCAAAGATTTTGCCAATTGGATCAAATCTTTCCCGTTTCGTTCATATCCGCCATCAATAATAATCAATTTATTATTTTTCGTCTTAATCACATAGGACATCATTTGGCTGTAGTCCGTAAGTTGATACAAGACGTTCTTCCCATCATCAAGAGAAGGAGGCGGAGACGACACCTCCGCAGATGCCGCTCCGTCTTGGAAATCAAGATTCCCGCAAGACGTGAATCCAATTGTAAGCAAGATTATACTAATCAATGAAAAAATTCTCTTCACGTGGGAACCGCTCCTTTATTTACAAGAACTCCGTAGACTTATTTTCTTCTTCATAATAAACACGTCTCACTTTATCTAAACTTTACACCGGATAAGCAACCGTAATAGTCAATACTTGTTCGTCGTTTGTATAACTCGCAACACGAAGATAAACACCGTCTTCACCAGTTTTATTATCATCCCCTACAATTTCACTCAATGTAAATTCAGAAGCCAACGTGGTGGTATAGTCATAACTTTGGATGGCTGTACTGGAGTTCTCATTCAAACTGCGAATCAACACATACCCGTCCGCGGTCTGTGTAAAGGCAAACTTGTAGCCTTCTGCACAAATGTCACTATGATTGCCATATTTCATGTTAGGAATAGTAATGGTTCCTCCCTGATTCAAAAATACAGAGGAGTATCCTGCTGCCGCAGAATTACCTCTTGGGTACCAAGTCATTGCATCTTCAGAAGGAACACCGGGAATTTCATATCCGGTATAGGAAGATCCTACCAACTGAACCAAGAAATATGCATCTGCAATTTCTTCAGCAGTACCGTCACCCACTACAATTTGAACAAAGCCTTGACCATCCTGCCCATTCTTGCCAATTAACTTTGTCAATAAATGATTCAACTGAATAAACGTACCTTTTGCTTCCATCGAAACGGTTACGGTTTCATATACCATACCGTCTTTTGTTTCAGTGGTTTGGTTTTCAATCCAAGAACAAGCATCGTCTGCCACAAGCCATACTTCCTCTTCTTCCGGTGTAGCAGTAGGTGCTTCCGTTGCCTCTTCAGTAGGTTCTGTTGTGACAGCTTCCGTAGGTTTGATCGACACAACCGGTGACGCGGACGGACTACCGGGTTGTTCACCCCCGTTACATGCTACAAAAGCCAACGTCATAACAATAGACAAAAACAGCAACAATCCTTTTCTCATATTCAACTTCCTCCTTTAACAGCTTTGCTGTTGAAATCATTCTATTTTTATTGTATATTTCTATATACATTTCACAAGTCAGTGTTTTGGTGATTTATGGACAAAATTTTATATCCCAAACCAAATCCGCAAAACAAAGAGACCTGTTTAACGAAAATTTTCCGTCAAACAGGCCGCTCCTATTCAAACTCCTGCAAGTTTATTCATCTATTTTAGTTTCACGTACAATCCTTTTGTCTGTAAAAAAGTCCGTTTCATCGGTACTATGCGTGGAAAATTCAGAAATCACAGCGCCCTCCGGTCCACCTTGGAACCAGTGGCGCGTCCCCGGATAAATAGTATACTGTTGACCGGGACGTAGAATTACTTCGTGAAATACCGTCACATCGCTTTCAGGAACAACAGCTCGAATGTTCTTGCGTTCTCCTTTGCCTTCCACATACAAATACACTTCACCATACCGGCAACGGAACGTTTCTTCCTTTCCTTCCATACCATTGGTCGGCACGTGAATATGTTCCGGACAAGTTTGGCCCGGAAGAAGTACCATTTCCTTGGCACATACACGGTCAGTATTGATGTAGGTAATCAATTGAAGTCCAATATCTTTCACGCTTCCCAAACCAAAATCAGCCACTTCAATATGTTCGCGTTCTGCATCTGTCAAAGCAATACCGGCCTTCCGGTAATATAAAAGTGCCTGTTCAATTTGGACGTTAATTTCTTGTTTTTTCATACCACAACCTCCAACATACGTATTTAATTTGGCGCATTGTAGCATGACCGAAACGAGGGTGCAAGTCAAAACTTTAGATGTTTATCTTTTATTGTAAACTTACTCTTTTCCATCGGCCGCAACAATGCCGTCTACGCCGCCCGCAACCGTTCCCTTAACTTCACCGTTTACGTTGCCGGTAATCTTCCCCAAAACTTCACCAAGAATGTTTCCATCCACGTTGCCTTCGATATTGCCCTTTACTGTACCCGCGATGTCGCCATATACGTCGCCGTATATAGTACCCTCTACTGTTCCGGGAATATTGCCGTCCACAATACCGCGCATGTTTCCTTGCACCAGACCATTCAGATTCTCATAGATCGTTCCTTGTACGTCACCTTGCACTAAACCATTCAAATCCCCGTCAATATCCTCAAACACATCGTCCTACTCAGCCCTATTCTATG
>JAZRHX010000022.1:0-4280 GCA_045644985.1 Clostridia bacterium
CGCCCCTAAATCTGCGTCCATAGCATCTGTCCAAACACGGGCTTCCTGAATCACACCGCCCGAAGTGCGAAACGCCAGCTGCACAAGGCCCCAGGGGAACTTTCGCTCTAACGCTACCTGGAAATCCGGTGTGTCGCCCAATCGCCATTCCCAAGAACCAAAGCGCTCCACAAGAGCAGGGAATGCCTCAAATTCTGGCGTTTCCAAAATCTGACAACTTTCCTGCATGCCGACGGAAATGGGCTCTGCGGGGCATTCTGATCCGTATTCTGCACGGAATGCGGCGATTAAAGCCTCTTTCATCATTTCTGCGTTGATTTCCGGATTCAATTCGATTAAATTCACCACACGGGAACGCACAGAATTCACGCCTTTGGCTTCCATTTTCGCTTTGGAAACCTGCAAATAGCGGGCCATTTTCGTGCCGTCTGTGTCCATTAGGATGGTACCGTGCATCAGACCTTTGCCACCGGTGTGGCGGAACGCATTGCCGGAGAATTTGCGCCCATCTTCCGTGCAAATATCGTTACGGCCGGTAAAATGGGCAGGGATTCCCACCGAAGATACCGCCTCCAAAATCACCTTTAATTGCCGCTCTAAACTATACAGTTCTTCGCTTGCGATAAACGTATAACATAAATTCCCTAAATCGTGGAAAACGGCGCCGCCGCCGGATGTACGCCTAACCAGGAAACCGCCGTCTGCTTCCAGTTGGGAAACGCGACACTCTTTCCATGCATTCTGGGACTTGCCGATGACCACCGTATTCTGATTCTGCCACAAGTAGAGAATCACCGTATCTTGGGGCAAGTTCCGGAAAAGCATCTCTTCCAATGCCAGGTTGAAATAAGGATTATAGGAATTAGAAATATAAATCTGTGTCTTCATTTGAGATATTTATTGCTTAAGGGAATCTTTCGGGTGAGCGGCACCATGATACTACCTAATATAATGCCCGCTAAACCTTGCAACGCATTTGGGATTAAACTGGGAACTGCACTTGCGATACTGTACAGGAAGGACTCATAAATAAAGTAGCCGCCTACCATAATAATTTCGCAAAGGAGCAGTACCGTAAAGGTGGTGATTATTCTATGATTCTTTCTTAGAAGCAAACCGGAAAGAAAACCCATACAGCCTTTAATGACGGCGGTTGCCGGTGCATAAATCACATATCCGGAAAGTAAATCTGCCAAAATGGAACCGATTGCGGCGGAAAGTCCGGCATAAGGCCCCAGTAGAGAAGCGGAGGCGAAAATAAAGCCGTCTCCCAAATGGTAATAGCCAATCCCCATAGGAATATAAAGCATCGTCGTCAATAGAATCAAAGATGCCGTTAAAGCAAGTAAAACGAGTTTAATGGTACGATTTCGTGCTTTCATCACAGTTGCCTCCTTATTGGCAAGTTTGATTATACACCTATCCAAAGGGAAATGGAAGTGGGAAAAAGGTAGAAATATAGAAAAATTTACCCAATGAACCTCCTGTTGCCATCTTGCATACTATGGAGAATGTAATGAGAACACGGAGGTATGCATGATGGGTTGCTTCGGTATCAATGATGATTGCTTGCTTTGGATTGCTCTGATTGCAATTGTGTTAGTTTTGCTTGGTAACAGCGACTGCTGCGGTTGCAACAACGGCTGTGGCGGCGCTTCCAACAACAATGGCTGTGGCTGCTAATGACGCGGTAAAGACCTGAAAGGAGGCTGCCTCTGCATAAATTGCAAGAGGCAGCCTCCGGGCATTTTTCTGTAAATTTTAATCAGAATAACGAATTTTATCCAGCCGCTTCTTCCGAATTTTGGAAGCGATGGCAATTCCGATGCCCGCCACAGATAAAGAACCGTAAATCCAAACCAACTTCCAGTCAATTTGTCCGGATTCTTCCCCGGTGGAAAGACGAAGCGTCTCCCAGGCTTTGTTGTATAACTCGGTGGTATCTCCCAAATGAATATACGCTTCGGTTTTGGCAGTTTCTTCATCGGAAGGGTTGTACACGTGGTTGTTTACCATTTCTTCATCCACCATTTCCAACACGTCGGATAGAGGGGTGGAGTAGGCATTGTAGTCTGTGTTTAAGAATGCAATCTCCGGACGGCACATAAATGCGATAAATGCCATAGCCCCTTCATAGTTTTTGCTGGTTTTTGGAATGACCATACTGTCAATCCAAATGTTAGAACCTTCCTTGGGCACTACGTATTCTAAATCCGGGTTTTGTTGCATCATCCACAAAGCATCGCCGGAATAGTGAAGACAAAGGGCGTAATTGTTATTAATCATCGGCTCTTTAATATCGTCCACACCGTACTGGGCAACCAAAGGCTTTTGGGTTACCAATAACTGCCCCGCAGCTTTGATCGCCTCTGGATCTTTGGTGTTTAAGCTATATCCTAATTTAATGAGTGCGGCCGCCATGGAGTCCCGTACAGAATCCATCATTAAAATATTCCCTTTGTATTGGGGATCCCATAATACGTCCCAACTATCTACGGGTCCCTTTACCAGTTTCTTGTTATACACAATCCCCAACGTTCCCCAAAGATAGGGCACGGAATACGCATCGTTTGGATCAAACGCAGCACCTTTTAAGTCCTCTCGAATATTTTCGTAATTGGGAATTTTGGAAGTATCAATTTTCATCAAACGATCCTCTTGTATTAACCGCGCAATCATATAATCGGAAGGCACCAATACGTCATAAGGGGTGTTGGTGCTGACTAACTTCTGGTACATTGTTTCGTTGGTATCAAAGTTGTCGTAAATGACGTCATATTGGGGATATTCTGCTTCGAACAGATCCAAAATTTCCGGTGCAATATAGTCGCCCCAGTTGAAAATATACAGTTTTTGTTTAGAGCTGCAACCGGTACCGGTAAGGCAGAATCCCATTACAAGTACCACCAAAAGAGCAAGGGATGTAATTCGTTTAAGATTAATCTGTTTCATCGTTTCTCACTCCTTTTCCTTGGCAGGTTTGCGCAGGTTTACAATGAGCAAAAGCACAAATACTACGGTAAACATAATGGTGGAAAGGGCATTCACTGACAGAGGGATGCTCTTCTTGGTCATAGAGTTAATATATACGGATAGGGTCATAAAGTCGGATCCGGAGGTAAAATAACTAATAATAAAATCATCTAAAGACAGTGTGAAGGCAAGCAGTGCACCGGAGAGAATACCGGGCATAATTTCCGGGAGTACGATCTTCCGGAATGCCAGCAGGGGAGATGCCCCTAAATCCAATGCCGCTTCGTAAGTACTCTTGTTGAGTTGTCGAATCTTAGGTAGTACCGACATAGTTACGTAGGGGACGTTAAACATAGTATGGGCAATGAGCAAAGAGAAGAAGCCCAAAGGTATCGATGCAAACACGAAGAACAGCATTAAAGAAATACCTGTTACAATTTCCGCATTCAACATAGGGATGTTCAAAATCTTAATGGCGGAGGCTTTCATCCAAGGTCCCATTTTACCAATGGCAAATGCTGCGTACGTACCGATAATGGTCGCCACAACGGAAGCAAACAAGGCGATAATCAGCGTGTTCTTTAAAGCATTCAGCATCATTTCGTCGCCTAACATTTCCTTGTAGTGGTACAAGGAGAAGCCTTCAAAACGAGCGCGGGAAGTACCGGCGTTAAAGGACATGGCAATCATCAGACCGATTGGTGCATACAAAAACAAGAGAATGAGGGCTAAATAACATTCTTTCAGCACTTTTACCAACTTCTTCACAGCATTGCACCTCCTTCTTCATTATCTTTATCAATTTTGTTGAAAATGGACATACACAGGAATACAAGTAACATTAAGAAGAAAGAAAGGGCAGAGCCGTCGGGACTTACCGCTTCCGCATCCGCTCCGGATACAAACTTGTATTCAATTAACTTACCGATGGTCCACGCATTGTTATTCAGTAGCTGCGGGATGATGAAACTGGTTACGCAGGGCACAAACACCATGGTAATACCGGACACCATACCGGGTACTGTTAATGGGAAGATTACCTTCCGGAATACCACAAAAGCATTCCCGCCCAAATCCTGTGCCGCTTCTACCAAACGGTTATCAATCTTCATCATAGACGTATAAATGGGCAGAATCAAAAAGGGCAAGAAGTTATATACCATACCGATTACAATGGCTGTATCGGTACCTTTCAGCATACCGCTGCCGAAACCCATCCAACTGAAAAGTTGGGTGATAACGCCATCTTCGTCAATTAAGGACATCAATGCATACGTACGAATCAAGAAGTTCATCCACATAGGAAG
>JAZRHX010000023.1:0-2244 GCA_045644985.1 Clostridia bacterium
TGATACTTAAGATTATGAATGGTATACATACAACCGGTCCGCTTAAATTCAGGGCGGTCATAATATACATCCCGCAGATACAAAGGGATTAGGCCGGTTTGCCAATCGTTACAGTGAATGACATCCGGGTAAAAATCTTCCATGTAGCAAACAGATTCCATAACCGCACGACAGAAGAACGCAAAACGTTCACCGTCATCATAGAATCCATAACAACCGGGACGCTTGAAATAGTATTCATTATCCACAAAATAGACAGGAAGTCCCTCGTAATTCAAATACTGCAAACCACAGTACTGATTCCGCCAACCAACGGACACACCAAAAGAGGCCAGTTGCGTAAATTTTGATGTATAATTAACAGAAATATCGCCATATTTAGGCATAATGATACGAACATCGACGCCCTGCTCTTTCAATGCCTTGGGAAGTGCGTACGCAACATCGGCCAAGCCACCGGTCTTCATAAACGGCTGTACTTCTGAAGCAACAAACAATACCTTCATAATATCCAATTAAATCCTTTCATTTAAACATATTTCTCTTCTCAATAACCAAGGGGAACACACTATTTCCCTTCAACTCTGTATTTTGCTCTATATCAACGTTTTTGTCAATAATAACATGCGAAAGTTTTGCACCTTTATGAATACGAATATTTTGAAGAATGATACAATCTTCTACAACAGCGCCTTCCTCTACATCTACGTAACGACCCAACAGAGAATCTTTAACGGTACCCATAATCTTACATCCATCTGCAATCAACGAATTGGATACGTGACAACCCTCTACATACAATGTTGGCGGTTCGTCTTTGATTTTTGTAAACACCGGACGGTCCGAACGGAACAATTCATTACTCACATTCAAATCCAGCATTTCCTTATTGGTCTTATAGTAAGAAGAAACCGTATTGATACAAGAAACGTATCCTTTAAATTCATATGCATTTACGGTCATATTATCAATATCATCAAAAATCATGCTATAGAAGCTTCCACCGGTAGTACGATTTGCATTCTGATACATAAAGTTAATCATCTTCTCTTTCTTCATCAAGAATACTTCCATACAAATATTCGCTTCGTCTTCATAACCGATGTTCTTACCAACTGCCTTCACACGATTTGTTTCGGCGTCCACATCTAACGTATAACAATTAATAAAATCCTCCGATGCGTGATTGCTCTTTGTATATACTACAGTCATATCACAGCCGGAAGCCTCATGTGCCTTTACAACAGCACGAAGATCCATATTGCATACCATATAAGAGGACGTGAGAATGACATTCTGACTTTTACTTCTAAACATGTACTCCATATTATTCTTTAAAAGCTTAGAATCGGTATGCACAAACTCGCTAAGCGCGTGGTTAAACATAAACAGTCCATCAATCTTACGGTTTAAATCCCAAGGCTTTCCAGTTCCAATATGGTCAATTAGAGAGCGAGAGTTGGAGCGGGTAAAAATCCCCACGTTTGTAATACCACAGTTAACTATATTAGAAAGCATAAAGTCAATAACACGATAACGGCTTCCCACGGGAATAGAAGCAATAGGACGATTGGCGGTAAGGCTTCGAATGTCGCTTTCGTTCTCATCCAAGTTAATGATGGCCATATAATCTTTAATCATACCTATATCCTCCCCTTACTGTAACAAGCCGGAACTTTCCAGCACTTTATGATCTTCAATTACGACAACGTCCTGTCCATTTCCGATAACATTATTCGGTTCTACACGAACGTTGTCCAAAAGAATACTCTTATTTACAATAACGTTCTCCTGTATCACACAATTTGGAAATACAATAGAGTCTACTACCCTTGCGTTCTCTGCAATGGTAACCCCGGGAAAAATAATAGAATGATTGACTTCTCCCAGTACAACACAACCTTCTGAAATCATACTGTCTTTGATTACAGCATTCTTACCAATGTACTGAGACGGTCGAGATGCCGTCTGGGTGTACATCTTCCAATTGCTTTGAAACAAGTTAATCTCATTATCTACGTGAAGCATATCCATATTGGCTTCCCAGAAACTTTGTACGGTTCCTACGTCCTTCCAATATCCTTCAAAACGATATGCAATTAACTTCTCGCCTTGATTTAACATCGTCGGAATAACATTCTTACCAAAATCATAGCTGGAATTAGGATCTTCAGCATCCTTAATCAAATATGCTCTCAATTTCTCATAGGTGAAAATATAAATGCCCATAGAAGCAAGCGTGCT
>JAZRHX010000024.1:0-1308 GCA_045644985.1 Clostridia bacterium
CAGATCTATATATTAGTCTCAGTGTCGCTATGGTAGCGGGAAGGGTTTTGGCAGGCATTGCCAAAGCTTGGTTTTTCACGCCAAACGGATATTCTATGGCCCTTTGGGTCAGCAGTTACTTTATTACCGCTTGGCCCGGCATTGCAGCCCATTTAATCCTTATTCCCATTCTTGTGGTGGCTTTAGAGAAAGCCGGATTGGTACCCAAACGGTATACGGGCCGTAAGGAGATCGCATGAATATTTTCCGGGCGTGCCTTCAAGAACAACTGCAAAATCATCCTTCTATGCAGGCGCAAGATATGCTCAAAATGTGTTATCAAGCAGCCAACGGAGGAGAACACTTGATTCGGGACGTAGAGGCAGCATACGATTATTTTACCCGGGAATTTGATCAAATACCGCCTTCCAAAGAGCCGCTCTATGAACCGATTTCCCGCCATGTTGTTCGCGTTCACTTCGGAGCGTGGAAGGGAGCGGGGCTTCCGGGAGGATGGCTTTTCAATATGTTTCTAAACGGGACGGGGGTAAAATGCCCCTTGACGGACTTCTTAAACGTTGCAGAAACGCTAAATTTCCCCGGCTTTAAAGAAGCAAGACTTGCCTATGAAGCTTCCGGTATGCCGGCGGTCCACCATAGTGAAAATTACCGAGTGCAGGAGCATCCGGCATATAGAGTCATCGACCGTACGTACGTGCGACTTTTTTCTATTTTACAGAAAGCGGCAGCCTTAAACGCAGGTGTGATCGCCATTGACGGACGGGCCGCTTCTGGAAAAACCACGATGGCGAGACAACTTTCCCGAATTTTGGTGGCGCCGGTGATCGCCATGGATGATTTCTTTCTGCCTATGGAACTGCGCACCCGAGAACGCTACGATGAGGCCGGGGGAAACGTGCATTACGAACGCTTTATAGAGGAGGTACTACCGTATATTCGAAGCAGAGCCTCTTTCTCCTACAGGCGTTTTGATTGCAGCCGAATGGATTATAGCCCGAAACGCTGTGAAGTGCCTTCGGGAAAATGGCGCATTGTGGAAGGTTCTTACAGCTTGCATCCCGCCTTCGGGCCGTATGCGGACGTTACCGTATTCTCTCACGTAGATCGAGACGAGCAAGCCCAGCGGATCCTCGCAAGAGACGGAGCTAAATTTGCGCAAATCTTCCGGGAACGATGGATTCCCTTGGAAGAAAAATATTTTTCCGCGTATCCCATTGAGCAAACGGCAAACGTTCGATGTGCAAATTATTGATGAAAACGTTCCAAGATAGTGGCAGCGTTTACGACTTCATTTTATTTTTCAAAAAA
>JAZRHX010000025.1:0-5021 GCA_045644985.1 Clostridia bacterium
TTTTAAATAATTCTTTTTCTTTTTGATTCATTTTTGTTCTTCCTTTCTATAATTTGTTTTTGTATACTGTGAGATAATCGTTGTCAGCAATTTACATTCCTCCTCACTCAAATCGCAAACGGCTTTGTTTTCTGCAAAAGCTGCCACTTTATGTAATACAGCAAGTTCCTGATGGGACATATACATTCTGTTCATTACATACTCCTCTGTTACATAAACCCCACCGCCATATCTGCCACACTGGGTGTAAATCGGTTCTGTAATGCTGAGCACTTCTATATCTCGTAAAATTGTTCTTGTGGAAACGCCGAACGTTTCTGCTAAATTAGAAATTGTTTCATGTCTTCGCCGGCATAGGATACGCATGATTTCTGTTCTTCGTTCGGCAGTTCCCATTGTGTCCACCTCCTTTCTCTTTCAAAGTTTAACGTCTAACCCTGACAACTACTGTCAAGATTAAAAAAGGTTAAAATAAAAACCTGGCGAATCAATGTACGCAAGTACATCCATTCGCCAGGTTCCTCTTGACTACTCAACAAGTTCAACTCATCTCTTCGGCACTATACTATTTTGTTTTTCCTCCTGTACGATACAAACTACAGATTGAACGCCCTCCGGTGTGAAAGATATTCGTAAATAATTCTTGCATTTGGGACAACCGCCTTCAATATAGGAATCCGGTTTCCCTTTGAATAAAGAGCGTCCGCATACGGGACAACTCGCCATAAACACTTTTCTTTCCATTTCCTTCTCCTTAATTTAATCATTCTCAAGTCAGTTCTTGACAGAACTTATATTCTTTGTTAATATAACAACCGGAAGTTATTTGCAAAAACAGTATATGACAGAACCGGAAGTTTGTCAATACATAATCAGAAGTTTTATTTTTAGAAGAGGTGTCTTATGACTTTTGGCGAGAAATTGAAATCTGTCCGTTTATCTCTGAATCTTTCACAGAGCGACCTTGCAGCGCAAACAGGAATATCCGAGCGTTCCCTGTACGCGTACGAGCAAGCCGGAATCTTACCTCGCAGCAATAATCTGCGTAAGATTGCGGATGCGCTAAATGTTTCTGTAAGTTATCTTCTGGATGAAGAGGAAACGGATCCCAACAAAAATATTGAACATGACATTTTTATCGCTAACTCCAAAAATCAATACGGCTATAAAGGTGCCAGAGAAGCTACCGAGTTGCTGTCCCGTGCTTCGGCACTTTTCGCCGGCGGAGAGCTTGATGATGAGGCAAAGGAGCTTTTCTTTCAATCTTTAATGGAAGTATATTTAGATTCAAAACAGGAGGCGAGAAAGAAATTTGCTCCCAAAAAACGCGCCCGCAAACCAAAGTCCAATTTATAGTACACACAATGTTGTATAATACAGACAACAAATTAATACGGAGAAGATTTATGTCGAACATTGATTATATCCATGAATTAGTGGATTCAACAATTAAAAAATTCGGTACCCGAGATCCTTTTGAAATATGCAAATGTCTGCATATTCGTATTCACTACAAGGATCTTGGAACTGCATTGAAGGCTTACTATTTCTATCAGTCCCGAGTTAAGAACATTATTATTAATTCCCGTTCCGAGGAAATCGTCAGGCAAATACTATGTGCACATGAGCTTGGTCATGCTTTACTTCATGGGGATCTTGCAGCCATGCGTGGTTTCCAGGAATTAAATTTATTTAACATGCTGATTCCCACGGAATACGAAGCCAATTTATTTGCCGCAGAATTGATTATTTCAGATGAAGCGCTGCTGGAACAGCTAAGCGTTCCAGATAAATCATTCTACAATATAGCAAAAGAACTTTATGTCCCCGCCGAGCTTTTGGACTTCAAATTTCGGGTACTGCGAAGCAAGGGATTACAGATAGATGCCCCCTGCGTAACACAATCCAATTTTCTTAGAAAGGATGTCCCCGGGTGCTTCAAAGAGACCTCCTCGTCTGCGCGCTGACCGTATTACCGCTTGTTTTTACGTTTGACAACAAAAATTACAGCCGCAACAATGGCACAGCACACAATCGCCACCGGAACAATAATCCAGTTCATATTTGTACCGCTTGTATGATTATCTCGCTGTCCCGACGGCGAATCATTCGACGCCGCATCCGTAGGTACAGGTTCTACATCTCCGGTGCCACATAGGTCACAAACAGTATCGCCATCTGCATCAGTGTGTGCCGCCGGAACTTTAACACTTTCCCGATCTGTAATCTCTTGCATTCCAGCAGAATCAGAAAACCATTTCCCACAAATACACGTGTAATAGGCTTTGTTGCCATCCTTATCACAAGTAGGCGCCACCGCATTTACCTTAGTGGTAAGGTGCGTACTGTGGGATTCATGTTCTGTTTTGTTCACCGTCTTGGCGATTGCATATAGGCTAAAATGCTCCAGCACCGCAGCACATTGACCATTTTGTTTATCTACCTGCATGGGGATGCGCTCCATCGTTCCATCCTCTGCCACATAGCAGAAATCAATATAATCACCGTCGTAACCACTGGGAATATCAAACTGAATGAGCACCGTGCCATCCGGTTGCACAGACTGATTGAAAGACGATGCACTGATTTCAAATACCATACAGTCTGTAGCATAGCCACTTAACGCATTCTTTACGTGATTAATGGTTTTCTCGCCATTCTTTTCGTTCTTTTGAATCAAATTGGCAGACACAATCGTTCCGCTGGGGAAACCGGCACTGTCTGTGTTCAGAGAAATCGTCTCACTGGCATCCTTGGTAATGCTCTGCACCGTTGTCTGATCTTCGCCGCGAATATACATGGCATAAATTTCAACAGGCGTTCCATTGGTCTGTGGATAGGTAAAAGTATTTCCCGTTACAATAAAACGTTGATATTCACCGGAAGCGTCCGTATAGGCATATTCATACCGATACGGAATGTAACCATCGTATTTAAAAGAGTCCTTGGGGATTGTAACCGTATCTCCGGGTTTACAAGAAGATGTGTCCAAATTCAGCAATTTGCCGCCGTACCAGAAGATATGGATTTCAATACCATTTAAATCACTGGTATAGTAACGACCGATAAAATATCCATTATAATATCCATCGCCATTATCTGCAAGAAAGTAATTGCGCTTACCGTTAATCGTGATGGATACATTGTCATCCATCCATTTTCCAAAATCCTCCAACGCAATGGTGGAATCGGAGAAAATATAACCGTCTTTGCATCGAATCGTAAAAGACAACCAGGTATTTCCTACCCAAGGCGACATGGTTTCCGACAAAGTATCGTCAAAAAGATAATCCACATCCGCATTCTCAAGATACAACCCTGCACCTTTCGTAGTCGTAGAGAACGATAGGGCCTTCTTAAAGTCCTCGGTCGTGGGCAAGACTCTGCCATAGTAAATATCTTCATTAAAATTAACCTGAATATTCAAGTCTTTCACAACCGTTTGGTTCGATGCATTCTTGTTGTCGTTTATAATCGCATCCAGATACACATCCTGCGCTGGCATTGTAATGAATTCCTCAATCTTCATCGCCTTTCCATTCACAGTAACACCGGTAACGGAAGCATTGTGATGTTTTGTATTAAAAGCCGGACTCAAACGAACTTTTGCGCCAGCCTCTGCATACACGGGCATAAAGTTCAAATTAGAATCCTCTGCCAATTGATCATTTTCTTTCATATGGAAACGGTATACCGGATTGTCCGGCAAGTTCCAGGGAATGGAGAATGGGATGGAGACAATATATCTGTATAGTTCAACGCCTTCCACGACCTTGGTGGTATCATAAATTTGTTCTAAAATAGGAAATGTATCGGAACCATGTTCGCCCAAATTCTGCGCAACCCCATTGATAGTGATTCCACCGAACTTCTGTGGCTCTATATTCCAATAACAATCAGATTGCAGATAACATTCAAACCGGAGAATACCTTCCAATCTGTTCTCCGTGGTTAAATATCCGTTATTGCCGCTTCCGCTGGCGAGCCAAAATTTAGATCCGTATAGCGGTGTTTCCGTTCCTTCCATCCCCTTGCAAAAGGTCAATTCCGTACTGCCAACCGGTGCCGTGTAGGAAACATTCCAACCGTCGAGAATCTCGCCTTTATCCGCAGAACCAATCTTAAACTGTACATCCCTTGATATAGTGATGTTCATTGACCGGAGCGTAAATCTCATATATTTTGTCCCGGACGGATCTGCAGAAGCCGCAGGAATCGCCACTAAACCCAATAGAATTACAAAACCCAAAACAAGCGCAAAGAAACGTTTCATTTCTACGACCACCTCATCATATGCATTCAAATATTAGTTTTAGTGTACCAAACTTTATTGAGAAAGGCAATACAGTTAGACACCATCTACGCTGATTCGTAAAGTATTGGTGACGCTGGCACTTTTTTCAAATATTTTTGTATTTGCTCCATTTTGATTAAGATTTTCTTCAAGAAAAAGGAGCATATCACAACTTTTTACGAAAAAGTGCCAACCTACTAAAACGGTAGGCGACACATTTAACATCTAGGCATCGCTACTTTACGAATCAAGGACACCATCTACTTCATACACCCACTCCACTTGGTCCCCGGGTGCCAGCACATAATCCCCGGCGCCCACAGATGGGTAGATACCATTTACCTTATATTTCCATCCAGACAAAGGACCTCGGTCAAATTCTGCCAACCCATCAATTTCGGATACATAGCCGGTGGTTGATATGGTCATTGGGATGTCCCATTTTACCCCCGCCATGCGCAGCACCTCTAAAGCCGTATCCCCTGCTTCAATAGCAAAAGCGCCCGTTTGCTGTCCTTCGATGGACAACGTCACCGACCCGATAGGATTATCTTTCTGCAGAAGGTCTTGCTCATACTCCCTGAGGCTTTGAATTTGGACCGTCCACACCGCCATCGTCGCCAGTGCCCACACAAGAAGGACCGGGAGAAAATGGCGAAGCGCCCGTTTCTTTCCTATATAGAACACAATCAGTACGCAAAGTGCCACCGCAGCCAGGCCGATGGTG
>JAZRHX010000026.1:0-1565 GCA_045644985.1 Clostridia bacterium
GACGAAGACGTGAAGTTATTCTCCGTGACCATTGGCGGTTTGGATTTCGCATACCAGTTGTGTCGCCGCGCTTTAGAGGCAGGTCGCCACGTGGTAACTTCCAACAAAGAAGTGGTTGCGGCATACGGTCGTGAGTTAGAACAACTGGCGTATGACCACAAAGTTCGTTTCTTATATGAAGCCAGTGCAGGTGGCGGTATTCCGGTTATTCGTCCGCTGAACATCTGTATTTACGCAAACGACATCAATGAAATTCAAGGCATTCTAAATGGTACCACCAACTATATGCTCACCGGTATGTACCGAGACAAGATGTCTTTCGAAGCCATTTTGAAAGATGCTCAGGCAAAGGGTTTTGCAGAAGCCAATCCTTCTGCAGACGTAGATGGCTATGACGCAGCGCGAAAGATTGCTATTCTTTCCTCCATCGCTTACGGCGCATGGGTGGATTACAATGATGTAGCCTGCACCGGTATTCGTGAAGTCGTTTATGCGGATCATGAATTGGCTGCTTCTGCCGGCTATGCCATCAAGTTAATTGCAGGCAGCAAGATGCAAGACGGTCATGTTCAGATTAGCGTAGAACCTAAGTTGGTTCCCAGGAGCAACATGCTTGCCTCTGTAAACTCCGTATATAACGCCGTACTGACCAAAGGTTCCTATACAGGCGATACCCTCTTCTACGGACAGGGCGCCGGAAAGTTGGCAACCGCCAGTGCAGTGCTTGGCGATATCATTGAAATCTTAGGACGCCCTACAGTAGACTCCCTTCCCTCTTTCGTAAATCAGCACGCAAGCGTAATTAAAGAAGATCACGCAGCTTATCGTTTCTACGTTCGTTTCAAAGCAGGATTTGACGACCATGAAACAGATGAAATTGTATCCTGCGTACGGGCAACCTTCGGTTCCGGCAGTAACTTTATCGGCTATGCATTGGCAGATACAGCAATCGGCGGTTTCATGACAGATTACTGTACGAAGAAAGAACTGGTTGCATTATTAGAAAAATTCACTGCAGTGGCAAATATAGAAATACAATATACAATGAAAGTATTAGACTAAGGGGATTCAAAATATGAAAGTAATTAAATTCGGCGGAAGCTCCATGGCAGATGCCAAACAGTTTAAGAAAGTAGCCCACATTATTCTTTCCGACGCAGACAGACGTATCGTTGTTGTATCTGCACCGGGTAAGCGTCATTCTGACGACATCAAGGTTACAGACCTATTGATTCGTCTTGCAGAAACTGCAAAGAACGGCGGCGACGTAGAATCCGTGTTGGAAACTGTGGTTGAGCGCTATGCAGTTATTGCAGGTGACTTGAAATTAGGCAAAGAGATTGTAGAAATCATCCGCAAGGATTTACAGTCCCGGATTGCAGGCAAAAGCGAGCAGTACGAGAAATTCTTGGACTGCATGAAGGCAGCCGGAGAAGACAACTCCGCAAAGTTAATGGCTTGTTACTTAAAGAAGTTGGGACAGGAGGCAGAATACGTAAATCCCAAGGACGCGGGTCTGTTCCTCAGCGAAGAGTTTGGGAATGCAAGAGAAGTCGGAGGCCAAG
>JAZRHX010000027.1:0-2652 GCA_045644985.1 Clostridia bacterium
CACCATCGTGAAAATGGCAAAGACGGAACAAAGTAGGCTGCGGTAAAGTCTCTCAGAGAGTCGGCGGGCGGTGCGAGCCGATGAGAAAGCCACAGCTGAAATACCTTCCTGAGCAGCATTTTTGAAACGGGGCGGCTTACAGCCGCGGACGCGAAGTAGGAGATGCCGGGCACGCCCGTTACAGCGTTTTGAGGCCGCGCTGGCGGTAAATTGAGGTGGTACCACGGGTTATACTCGTCCTCTGGATTCTTAATTGGAATGTGGAGGATGATTTTTTTTTTAGAAATTTTTCCTACATGCATTTAAAAACGGGAGGTCAAATCATGACAGAAGCACAACTTTACACTGTGGTTGCACTTTGTATTTATGCGGCAGTAATGGTACTTATCGGCTGTATCAGCTATGGAAAGTCAAAAACTTTAGATGGTTTTTTAATCGGCGGAAGGAATATTGGCGCTTGGGCTACGGCATTTGCTTACGGAACTACCTATTTTTCTGCAGTTGTATTTGTGGGCTATGCGGGGCAGCATGGCTGGAATATTGGAATCGGTGCCGTATGGATCGGCATTGGTAACGCGTTCCTGGGTTGTCTGTTATCCTGGATTCTATTTGCAAACCGTACTAGAACCATTACACAAAAGCTGGGTGCCAAGACCATGCCGGAATTTTTGGAGAAGCGCTATGGAGCCAAGGGTATGAAAATTCTGGCTGCAGTCATTATCTTTGTATTTCTGGTACCGTATTCTGCTGCGGTTTATAAAGGTTTAGGCTCCTTATTTGGTGCTGTATTTCCAGGCGTAGAAACATGGGTGTGGATGCTCATTATGGCGTGTCTCACAGCTATATATTTGGTTGCAGGCGGGTATGTGGCAACATCGTATGCGGATTTAATTCAAGGCGTTGTCATGCTGGTAGGCGTTATCTGTCTCGTTATTGCAGTACTTCATCATAAGAGTGTGGACGGTATTTCCGGTCTTATTGAAAATTTAAAGGCGTTTAAGTCACTTCCCGGTGATCCCAATCCTATTACAGGGAAGCAATTGACCAGCTTTTTCGGTGGCTCTGCGTTTAAGTTTCTTTGCGTCAACATTATGTTGACCAGTTTTGGTACGTGGGGACTTCCTCAAATGATTGGGAAGTTTTATGCGATTAAAGATAAAGATGCGATTAAAAGAGGGACGATTATTTCAACCATTTTCTGTTTTGTGATTGGTTGCGGCGCATATTTAATCGGAAGCACTTCCAGACTGGTTTTGGGTGGTCAGCTTCCGGAAGGCGGCATAGATGCTGTGATTCCTTCTGTACTCATGGAAGTGTTGGGGGGTGGCACAATGGGACTTATTTTGCTGGCAATTATTTTGATTTTACTGCTTTCCGCATCGATGTCCACCTTGCAGGCGGTCGTGTTAACTTCTGCTTCTGCAGTAGCGGTAGATTTAATTCCTGCTGTGCGCAGAAAGGAAACAAAACCCACCACCCAGATTTTGCTCACAAGAATCTTTTGCCTGACTTTTGTGGCATGTTCCTATATCTTTGCGACTCAAAATATTCCCATTATTGTTAGCTTAATGTCGTTTTCTTGGGGTGTTGTTTCCGGGTGCTTTATCGGACCGTACCTTTGGGGATTGTTCTCAAAACGCGTGACGAAGATCGGTGCTTATGCGGGTATTCTTTCGGGGCTTTTAACCGTGGGCTGCGGAACTTTAGTATTTACTCTACGCTCCGGTTTCTTCCAAGCCGCGGCTAAGTCTCCGGAAATGGGGGTCATTGCCATGGCAATTTCGCTGGTTATCGTTCCCTTGGTTAGTGCTTTTACCAAGAACAAAGATCAAACGCGAATTGATGCCATTTTCTACATCGGATGAAGCAATTTGATATGAACAATATAAAGGAAACAACCTTAAATTATTTTACAGAACCTCTAACCTATGAACTCAGGCCCTGGTTATCTCCTGTACCCCACACCCATCAGGAGGTAGAGATTATCTACGTTATACGGGGGTCTTGCTCCGCGTATGCCAATCAGCATAAAGAAATCCTCCGGGAAGGGGATTTGTTTATTGCCTACCCCCATCAGGTACATTACTACGAAAGCGCAGTGTGGGGCCAGGGCGAATACGTCTTGTTGATTTTCAATGCGGCTATTTTATATGAGATGGAAGAACAAATTATGTACAATGAACCGGTTCGGAATTCTGTGTACGTAGGTACGGATACTCCTCTTGCCGGGAAACTTCAGGAGATTGCCTCGGTGAAGGGTTTATACAGTGATGCCAAGGCCCGATGCCTAATTGGACTTATGATGACGGAATTACTTCCTATGCTGAATTTAAATCCTATTGTGCAGGAGGAAGATGCTACGGTTATGATGATTTTGGAATACTGCCGGAAGCATTACCGGGAGAACCTTTCTCTGGCGCGTCTGTCTAAAGCGTTTCATTTAAGCAGGGGATATATTTCTCAAATATTTAACCGAAAGATCAATATGAGTTTCCCTCATTTTGTGAATGCCCTTCGGGTACACGGGGCCAGCAAACTCCTAAAGAACAGCGATATGAAGATTGTGGATATTGCAGAAGAAGTGGGTTATACATCTCTGCGGTCTTTTAACCGGGCTTTTATGGAGGTTACCAACACGACCCCCACGGAGTA
>JAZRHX010000028.1:0-1413 GCA_045644985.1 Clostridia bacterium
GCACGAAGAACCAAATGGCACCAATGCGAATAGCATAGCCCACCAGGGTACTAATTAAAGAATAAGTTTGTTTGTTCAGCCCATTGAGAATCCCGTTCATAGTCTGCTGCACATACATAAGAATACAGCAGTGAGAAAGAGACACCAACAAGACGCCCACCCTAATGTCGCCGTAACAAATCTCCGCAATACGGCCGCCAAAAGTATAGAACAAAGCGAAGCACACAAAGCCCATCATAAAACTTAAACGAATACTACGGGAAATACGGCGATTTGCCAGTTTATAATTCTCCTTTGCAACAGCCTGACTGATTGCCGGCACCAAGGTTGTAGCGAGAGCAGAAGTGACCAGCGTAGGGAAAGCGATTAAAGGCATACACATACCGGAAATACGCCCCAACGTTTCAATACTTTCCGTATAATCGAGTCCTCTTTGCAGTAATCTTGCGGGAAGCAGCACAGACTCTACAATACCCAAAATGGACACCAAAAAGCGATGGAGAGAAATGGGGACAGCGCCCGCCAGTACCTCTTTAGCCGCAGTACGTTTAGAGAATCCGGGAAGTTCCGCACCCGGATGGCGGGTTTCTCGGTAAAATGCCACAGCGACTACTGCAAGATTCGCTGTTTCTCCAAATGCTGCAGAGATTAGTGCTAAAGCGCAAGCCCATTCCAGATTCTTCCCCCCAATAACAGAGGCAAGGGCGAAAATACAGCTAATGCGCACCACTTGTTCCACAATTTGCGATAAGGCCGTGGGTGTCATTTTAGACATACCGTAGAAGTAACCTTTCAAAGCGGAAGCCGCCGCCACTGCGGGAATACAAGGGGCCAGCATCATAAGCGACAGTTTGGTCCTGGGATCCCGCAGAACGTACACGGAAAGAAAATCTGCTGAGAAGAAAAGACCTACGCCGCAAACACCACCGATCAGCAGAAGCAGAAGGAATGCAGTTTTGCAGATTCTCACCGCACTACCGGGATTTCCCCGAGCCTTCTCCCTTGCAGCCATGCCGGAAACGGTAATAGAAACGCCGGACGTTAACGTGAGAATAATTAAAGCGTACACAGGGCTTGCCAGTTGTACCAAGCCCATGCCTTCGGCACCAATTAAATTAGACAAATAAATTCGGTTCACGAATCCAAGAAGACGTACAGCAAATCCGGCACCCATTAGAATCAGCGCGCCGGCGGTGAAACTTCCTTTGAAACCCTCATGGAAGATTTTCTTATAAGCTCTGTGTAAAATGTTTTCAGACGACAATTGCGGTTCACGCCTTTACCCTAGCAATACTCGTCTAAATATATGCATGTCTATTTACATCCATGCTTTCGATCTGACCACCATTGTAACAACGTAGCCGCCAAGATGCCGCTGACAAAGCCGCCGAAATGACCATAATTATCAATTCC
>JAZRHX010000029.1:0-2129 GCA_045644985.1 Clostridia bacterium
GATTTTCAAAAGTTCAATATTGATGATGAAGCCGCTTTTCCTATTTACGAAGCGGCCCAGGGACGTTTCCCCGTGTTATTTCATACAGGGGATGATCGCTACGATTTCTCCCACCCCCGCAGAGTATTGAATATTTTGGAACGTTTTCCCGAATTGGTGGTCATTGCCGCCCATTTAGGCGGTTACCGTTGCTGGGACGAAGCCCAAATATATTTAGGACACCCCCGCGTCTACATCGACACCAGCAGTGCCCTCCCTTTCATGACACCCGAAAGAGCCGTTTCCATCATCCGTTCCCATGGCATTCGCCGAGTTTTCTTCGGAACCGACTCCCCCATGTGGTTCCATCAAGGTGAATGGGCACGTTTTAATGCATTGGCTTTGACGCAAGAGGAAAGAAGTCGCATCCTTTGGGACAATGCCGCCGAATTTCTTCTGTAAGGTTTTGCAGCTTGACATATACAAAGAGCATGTCCGGCAAGGATTTAGCGTAGATCTATCTTCCTCCCGATTAGGTCGGTGTTTCACACAATATACAATCCAAAATATACTCCAGCTAAACAAAACACCGGCAATTGCAAACAGAATCGGATTCATACAAAAACCTCCCTTGTCCACTTATGTGTATGCAGGGAGGTTTTGCTTTATGAATTATACGTTTACTTTCCGCATTTCAATATATTCATCTAGCGTAATGGGTCGGTCGAAGAACGCGCCGGGCGTTAAGTCAATAATGCGGTTTGCCACAGTCTGCACGAACTGATGGTCGTGGGAAGAGAACAGCACCACTTCAGGGAATTTCATCAAGCCCTCGTTTAAGGTAGCGATAGATTCCAAATCTAAATGGTTGGTGGGCTCGTCCATCATAATCACGTTGGCGCCGGAAAGCATGGCTTTACACATCATACAGCGCACCCGCTCACCGCCGGACAATACTTTCGCCTTCTTGGTGGCTTCCTCTCCTGCAAACAGCATTCTGCCCAGCCAACTGCGCACGTCCATTTCATATGTCAAGTCGGAATAATTGCGAATCCAGTCTGTAAGCGTATCTTCGCATCCATCAAAGTACGCAGAGTTGTCGGAGGGCACGTAGGTGCGGGTAGTGGTAACACCCCAGCGAATGGTACCGGAATCCGGTTGGATTTCTTCTGCCAAGATACCGAACAAAGTAGCACGAATCACGGCATCTCCGCCAACAAAGGCAACTTTATCTCCGGGGCGAATGGTAAAGCTTACGTGATCCAGTACTTTGCGGTCACCCACGGTCATACAAAGATCCGTTACCTGGAGCACTTCATTGCCGATAGCCCGATTGGGTTTGAAAGCAATATAAGGGAATTTACGAGATGATACGGGCATTTCGGCAATATTAATGCTCTCCAAGGTTTTCTTCCGGCTGGTGGCCTGCTTGGATTTAGAAGCATTGGCGGAGAAACGGGAGATAAACTCCTGCAATTCCCGAATCTTCAACTCGTTCTTCTTATTTTGATCCCGAATTTGTCTTTGGCGAATCTGGGTATATTCATACCAAAAGTCGTAGTTGCCGGCGATCATCGTAATCTTACCAAAGTCTACGTCTACAATATGGGTACAAACTTTATTGAGGAAGTGACGGTCGTGGGATACCACCAACACAATGCTGTCTAATTCAATCAAGAATTCTTCCAACCAAGCCACTGTTTCCAAGTCCAAGTGGTTGGTGGGCTCGTCCATCATCAAAATATCCGGGTTTCCAAACAAGGCTTGAGCCAGCAGGACTTTCACCTTCATTTCGTTGGTAAGTTCCTTCATGAGCATATAGTGGTACTCATTGGTAATCCCTAAGTTATTCAAGAGAATTTCTGCTTCGGATTCTGCACTCCAGCCATCCATCTCCGCAAATTTAGTTTCCAATTCACAAAGGTACATGCCTTCTTCGTCGGTCATATCGGTTTTGGCATAGAGGCGTTCCTTCTCATCAATGATATCGCACAGTTCTTTGTTGCCCATGAGCACGGTGCGAAGAGCGGTATATTCATCGAATTCGAAATGGTTCTGGCGTAGAATCGAGATTCGCTCCGACGGTGTCTTCTCTACTCTTCCGCTTGTCGGTTCCATTTCACCGGACAAAATTTTGAGAAGTCGGAGGC
>JAZRHX010000030.1:0-1508 GCA_045644985.1 Clostridia bacterium
TGACAGCAAAACCTTCTATGTAATTCTTTCCATTGTACTGGCAATTTGTGCCTGGCTTTTGGTGCTCAGCTATACGAATCCCATTAAGACACGAACCATGGAGATTCAAATTCAGTTTTTAAATAAAGACGCACCGGCGAATTTAGATTTACAAGATCAAACCGTGACCTACCCAAAGACTGTCACCGTAACGGTTTCCGGACGACAAGATGTCATTAATAACTTATCTGCCTCTGAATTAAATACCACTGTAGATTTGGGAGAAATTTCCAAAGCCGGAATTACGAAATTAAAGGTGTCTAAACCTGCTTGCGATCGTTTAGGGGTTACCATTGACGATTACTATCCAAAGACCATTGAATTTACGTATGATACGGTGGTGCGGAAGAATTTAGACATTCGGTTTAAGTATGACCAAAGTTTATTGAAAGAAGGCTACGACTTTGTTTCTGTCACATCTACCGTAAGTAGTATTCCTGTATCAGGATTAGCTTCCCTATTGGAAACCTGCGCGTACGTGGAAGTCGATTTAACAGACAGTATTACGGCAGGTTCTTTGGACGCAGACAAGACCGCAGCGTTCTTAGGACGTTATATTTCCGTAACCGGAGAAGACATCACACACCGTTTTACCGAGCAACAGATTACCGTCATTATTAAGATTGCAAAGAAAGTCGCCTTGACCTATAGGAAGTCCGGGAATCCTCATGCAGATTATTACTTAAATAAGATTTCCATATCGCCTGCGTATGTTCTGGTGGTGGGCGATCAAGCGGCATTAAGGAATCTCAACCAACTGGATATAGGGGAAATTCAACTTTCCAATGTCACGCAAACGTTCACAAAAGAGATTCCTGTGAAGGACGTGTTGAAGCAAGAAGGGTGTTCTTTAGTTCAGAACACCACAGCAAAGATTACGGTAGAAATTCTAAAATATGCTACAAAAGAATTTACAATCACGCTTGCAGAGATTGATAAACCCGGTCTAAATACAGAGAAATTTAAGTATGAAATCGCACCGGAAAGCATTCAAGTTTCCATTCAGGGCAAACAAGATGCCATTCAAAATTTAAAATTAAGCACTTTAAAGCCCACTTTAAATTTGACCGGTCAAACCACAACAGGCGTCGGCACGTATAACGTAGTACTGGACTTTGCCGGGTTGAAGGACATTCAGGGCTTAACCGTCTCAAAGGATTACACGTTTACCGTAGTCATTTCAAATCTATCTTCAGAAGAAAATCAAGAGGATTTGTCCGGTTCTCCGGAGCCTACACAGCTTGCGCCTTCCGCCACTGCGCCATAAGCAAATCCACCATACGACCGTAACTTTGAACGCCGTCCTCCACGGCGTTTCCTTTTAAGTATAAATCATTGACCGTGTAGGAAATTTTTCCGGCGATATTTCCGGGCGTACCGTAGGAATCCCACACTTGGTTCATATATGCCATATCCCGCAAAATTCCTTGATGGGTACGCATCCGAACCTCTTGCCACTTTTCCGGGCT
>JAZRHX010000031.1:0-4240 GCA_045644985.1 Clostridia bacterium
GACTTTGCAAGCTATGCCTTTAATAAAGCCCACGCAGCTTGTTATGCGGTGGTGGGCTATGAAACCGCATGGCTCAAAACGTATTATCCCGTGGAATTTATGGCCGCTACCATGAACAGCTTTATGGGTACTCCGGAGAAGATTGCAGTGTATATTCAAGAATGTCACCAAATGGGCATTGAAATTGTGTCCCCGGATATTAATGAAAGTGAAGCTAGGTTCTGTGTGCGGGACGGAAAAATCATCTTTGCCCTTGGTGCCCTCAAAAACGTAGGCTTGAAAGCGGTAGGGGATTTGGTTAGAGAACGCGTGGAAAATGGGGAATATGCTTCTTTTTGGGATTTCTGTGAGCGGATGCAGGAAACGGAAATTAACAAGCGTTGCATTGAAAGCTTTATCAAAGCCGGTACATTTGGAAGATTAGGTTATTCAAGACGGGCCTTGATGGAAGTATATGAAGAAATTCTAGACAGTGTGGCGGCCAGCAGACGAAATCGGGCACAAGGTCAGATATCTCTATTTGAAATGTTTGAAGAGGGGGATGATCTTCCGGAAGAAAACATTCCCGAGAAAACGGAATATGATCAATCTATTTTACTCTCCATGGAGAAAGAAGTGTTGGGCATTTATCTTTCCGGTCATCCTTTGGAAGGGTATATAGCCCGTCTTCAGGATGTTTGCAACTTGAAAACTACCGACTTAACCGTAGAAGCAGAAGGTTCCCCGGAAGGACATGGGGAACACGGTTTAGGGGAAGGTATTTATGATAATATGACCGTTACCGTGGCCGGCGTCATTACAAGTGTTAAGAAAAAGACTACCAAGAATAATTCTATGATGGCCTTTGTGACGCTGGAAGATTTATACGGTTCTTTTGAATTGTTGCTTTTCCCAAAGGTTTATGAACGAGTTTTTGGTATGTTGCAATTGGAAAGTATTGTGGTCGTGACAGGGCGTCTCAGCTTGCGAGAAGATGATACACCCAAAATCTTACCGGAAAGTGTGCAACCTGTTGACGCTTATTTGTCTTATCATGATGGACAAAGTCGTGCACCGAAATACGGGCGTTATGAAATTTCACGGGAGAAGCTATCTCGGGTGAAAGCTTTTGCAAAATTTTTTGCGGGAACAAAAACCATTGAGGTCTATGACCAACAACATCCTGAAATATTATTGCTTCGTACTGCCATCCAGAACAATGAAGGGATTTCATCAGAATTGGAATCTCTTTGTAGAGAACTGTAGCCCGCTATGTTGCTACGCAAATAACAGAAGGATTCCATACAAAATGGGTTGATGGAGCAAATAAATCCAAAGAGAATGTCGTCCGCAGAAAGAGAATATGCGAATGGGAAGTACCGTTGCCCGCACGCCGGGAAGCAAGGTTTTTTTTCGCTTGTACAGTGTGCGACCTAACACAATACCCAAAAGGAACCAACCTAAATATGGAAGAACCGGAAAATAGTCTGCGGTTACAAATCCTTTCGGGGTGAGTCCCAACCAGCAGAACCACAAGTCCGGAGCTATATAACTTTCTAAGTAAAAACCGATTGCGATGATACATGGACCGACAATGCAAAGAGCCCAGGTTGGAAAATGTTTAAATACTGCATACGTCAGCATACAAAAGCCCAGTAGATGCAAAACGCCCCAATAGATAATGATGCTTTCGTCTGCCATATTCATAAAGTACATAAAAATCGTGACGTTACTTACCAATATCCCGCAGGCCATAACGATAGCACCTCGTATAAAAAAGTGCGTGCCTAAAGTTACGCAAATCCCGGACAGCAGTATAAAGAGAATTCCGCCGTTATATTGTATAAAGTCGTAAATATAAGGGGTGTTAATTTCCCACTGGTAGAAAATGCGCAAGTCATAAATACCGTGAATGATGATCACACACAGAATAAAAATACCTCGTAGAAAATCCAATTCCCAGATTCTTTCTTTACGCATGATTTAAACTCCTTTTTCTTCTTATAGAGAAGTACGGCAAAAATTATAACATCTTTGTTTGATTTTTGTCTAGTTAAATAGTATAATATACAAGTTCGTGAAAAATCATCGCGGGAAGGCTTTACTTATATGCAGTTTATTAGAAGACTTATTGAAATCATCAATGCGATTACAGATTGGATTTATTCCTTCTGGAAGTATCGGGACGTTTACAAGGTTACAGGCCTTGTAGCGACTCGTAAGTTTAAGCCTGCTGGGAATTATCATAAATATGCCGTTTTAGTTGCTGCCCGAAATGAATCGGCAGTTATCGGTAATTTACTTGAGAGCATTAAACTTCAAGATTATCCGGGAGAACTGGTTACGGTTTTTGTGGTGGCAGATAATTGTACGGATAACACGGCGCAAGTAGCCAGAGAGATGGGCGCCATTTGTTACGAGCGTTTTGATACGGAACATTGTACAAAAGGATATGCACTTCAATTTTTGGTGGAATGTATTCGGAAAGATTACGGAATCGACAGCTTCGAAGGCTATTTCTTATTTGATGCAGACAACTTACTTAAAGGTGATTACATATCGAGAATGAACGATTCCTTTGATGCAGGGGAGAAGATTGTTACATCTTATCGAAATACCAAGAATTTTGACGATAACTGGATTGCCGCCTCCTACGGGATCCACTGGCTTAGAACGGTTCGTAAAGAGCACCGTGCTCGCTCCTTGTTTCGTTTAGCAACTCGAATTCAAGGCACCGGCTTCCTTTTCACCCATGAAATTATTCAAAACGGTTGGAACTACACCAGTTTGACAGAAGACCGTGCTTTTTGTGCAGATGCAGTTGCGCAAGGCTATAAGATTTCTTATAACAACGATGCGGAATTCTATGACGAACAACCGGTCAGCATGAAAATTGCTATGCGCCAGCGTATTCGTTGGTCTAAAGGCCATTTACAAGCTTTTGTCGAAACAGGGCCGCAGCTGTTCTCCCATATATTTTACACAGGCGGTGCTGCCAATAAAGAAAAAATCGGAAAGAACGGAAAGCCGATTCCTTTATGGAAGCGCTTTGTAAATAACGTCCGTCTTCGCTTTATGAGCTTTGATATGCTCACGGTGGTGTTTCCATTATCCTTGGTATCTTTCTTTAAGAAAATTATAGTATACGGTTTGCGGGTTGCGTTAATCGTAGGTGCAGGGCTTGCCATTCGTACGTGGTATGCGCCGGATTTGTTCCGGGATTTGTTTGAATGGCTGGGCATTAATCCTTCTCCCACAGGGTATGTGAGCAAAGCTTTGTTGTTATCCTTTTTCACATTCCTTTGGACGGTTACTTCCTATTTAGACAGTATTTGGACTGCAGTGTACATCTTTATTATTGAACATCGCCGAATTAAGCCGATTAAATGGTATAAGAAGGTTTGGTATTGTTTCACGTTCCCCATCTTTGAGGCCATCGGTCGTTTAACGAATATAATTGCCTTGTTTACAAAGGTGGAATGGAAGCCGATTCCCCATAATTCTTCCGTCAGCATTAAAGATATTGAAGGGGACAAATAGTCTTTTCTTCCCAGTATGTTCATTGTTTTTTTGTTAAAAGTGTAGTATAATTGTGGCCATAGAAAGGAAGGTGCGTCTATGGCGAATAAACCATACTATACAGTCATTGAGAACCCTTTTAAGAAAATTACACCGGAACAAAAGAAGCGCTTTAAATTAGTGCTTTGGATTGCGTTAATTGCCATTGTGGTGATTGGGGTGAGTTCTACATGTTGGTATACTGTGGAGGAGAAAGAAAGTGCCGTGGTAACCACATTTGGTAAAGTAACCTCTGTTGTTGAAGAAGCCGGTATGCATTTTAAGGCGCCTTTTGGTATTCAACAGGTTCGGAAAGTCAATGTAAATGTTATTCAAAAAGTGGAAATCGGATTCAAAACCGAGAACGGTACTACTGTGTCTTTGGATGATGAGAGTAAGATGATCACTGGAGATTTCAATATTGTTAACGTGGATTTCTTTGTGGAATACCGTATTGCTAATCCGGAGAAATATTTATACGCATCCATGCAACCGGAGAAAATTTTAAAGAACTTGGTACAAAGCCAGATTCGTACGGTGGTAGGCTCCTATCAAGTGGATGATGTTTTGACTACGAAGAAGAGTCAAATTCAAGGTGAGATTAAAGATTCTGTCATTGAAGAATTGGCGAGTTACGATATTGGTATTACCTTAGAGAGAAGTCGGAGGCCAAGCGGTCTTAGGAAGGACAAGTTAAGGTGAC
>JAZRHX010000032.1:0-2126 GCA_045644985.1 Clostridia bacterium
GGTCGTTCCCCTTACCGGTACAGCCGTGACAGATGGCATCGGCACCTTCCTTAATTGCGATGTCTACCAATGCTTTTGCAATGCAAGGACGTGCATGGCTGGTGCCCAGCAAATATTCTTCATAAACAGCCCCTGCTTTCATTGTGGGGATGATGTAATTATCTACGTAATCGTCGGTCAAATCCAAAACGTAGCACTTAGAAGCACCGGTCTTGATTGCCTTCTCTTCAAGGCCTTCCAACTCGTCCGCCTGACCAACGTTACCGGATACGGCAATAACTTCGCAGTTATTGTAATTCTCCTTGAGCCAAGGAATGATAATGGACGTGTCCAAACCACCCGAATATGCAAGTACAACTTTCTTAATTCCCTCTTTGTTCATTGTATAACCCTCCATGAATAAAAATTCCTAAAATATGAAATTTTATGCACCTATAATACGCCCCTTTATATGGCTTGTCAATAGGTATTTATAAATAATTTATGAATTTCCGTTTTATGCATATTTTTGTATAAATTCATCATTTTATGCATAAATAATCATTCTTTACAGGTGAAAACACTTCTGTACGTCTTTGTACGCACCCAGCACTAATAGTGTGTCCGCTCCGGAAAGCACCGTGTCTGCAGGGAAAGCCATGTCCATAACGCCATTTCGTTTAATGGCCAAGATATTGATATGATACTTTTTACGAATACCCAATTGAAGAACCGTCTTCCCCGCCCAATTTTCCGGCATTTGAACTTCAAAAATACCGTGCTGTTCGTCCAGTTCGATATAGTCCAGAATGTGATCCGCACTGTAACGAATTGCCGTCCATTTCGCCAGTTGTTTCGCCGGGTACACGACTTCATCCGCGCCGTTTCGCAATAAGAACTTGGCATGAAGTCCACTGGAAGCTCTGGCCACCACCATTTTCGCCCCCATTTCTTTTAACAAAGAGGCCGTTTCCAAGGAGCTTTGGAAATTATTACCAATAGTAACAATACATACGTCAAAATTACGGATGCCCAGAGAATCTAAGAAAATCTCATTGGTGCTGTCTCCGATTTGCGCGCCGGTTACATAAGGCAACACCGCCTGTATTCGATTTTCATCCGAATCTACCGCCAGCACTTCATGACCCAATTCGTTTAATTCCATAGCAATATGCTTACCATACCGTCCAAGTCCAATCAGTAAAATGGATTTCTTCACGTCCGTTTCCTCCTTCTATCTTCTATCCAATGGTTAAACTTTCTTGAGGCAATTTGGATGCCGTCTTCTTGGCCCCCGCAATCGTCGCAAAAATAAGCGTCAACCCGCCTACTCTGCCAAAGAACATCAGCACAATCAAAATCAGTTTAGAAAGGATGCCCAGTCCCGGCGTGATTCCTAAAGTAAGACCCACCGTACCGATAGCGGAAGCTGTTTCAAACAAACACACCATAAACGGAAGGTCTTCTACAAGGCTGATGACGATTGCACCGCTTACAAACAAAAAGATATACATAAACAAAATGGTAGCCGCTCGCTTTACCACGTCATCACCGATTCTCCGTCCAAAGAAATGAGTGTGTTCCCGACGGCTAAATACAGAGAAAGCCGTTCCAAACAGTACCGCCAGTGTGGTAGTCTTTAGACCGCCCGCTGTAGAGCCGGGGGAACCGCCCACCAACATCAGCAGAATCATAACCATAATACCCGGTTCGGAAAGCAAACCCAAATCCACCGTGTTAAAGCCCGCCGTTCTGGTAGTAACGGATTGAAATACAGCGCTGTAAATTCTGGATTTCATGGGCATATCCGCAAACTCACAGAAGAAGAAATAAAGTGCCGGCAGCAAAATTAAAATTCCGCTGACAGTCAGAATCACTTTACTCTGCATACGATAGCGTTTAATATGGATGTGATTCGTACGAATGTCGTCCCACGTAAGGAAGCCGATACCGCCAATAACAATCAAAAGCATAATGGCAATATTTATAACAGGCTGCACGGCAAAGCCCGTAAGAGACGCATAAGGTACGCCCGTACCCAATATATCAAAGCCGGCATTGCAGAAAGCAGAGATGGAATGAAACAAGCCCCAGGTAACGGCTCTTGCAAAGCCAAACTCCGGCCAGAACCGCAGGGTCAAAATCAA
>JAZRHX010000033.1:0-1088 GCA_045644985.1 Clostridia bacterium
GTTCGTACCGTTCAGCGTCTTTTCTGATTAAGGAGGATTATGGCAAATACTCGAATTGAAGGGGATATTGCATCCATAAAGGCATCTCGCCTTGCGTATATGGAAGACTACCTGGATCGAAATTTCGAGGTGGGCTCTTTCTTGCCGCCTTCCATTGTTTCTATGATGGCGGAAATGACGCGGGTCTTATCCCGGGAGATTGCTGTATATTTAGACCGAAAGAATCGCGTGCTCAAGATTGCTGTCGGGGATGCGGTTCACGTAAGTTTGCCGGAAATTGAAAGTCGTAACCGGGGCGATCGGCCTTGCGGTGTTCGATTGCTTCACACCCATCCCAATGGTACGGTGCATCCTTCGGAAGAAGATATTCGTTCATTAAAGAACTTGCAACTGGACGCCATGGTGGTGCTGGGTGTGCATGCATCTGAAGGCACACTGACCGGCGCATCCGTAAGTTTATTGTCCCGTGACGGGAAGGGGCGTTTGACTCAAACCCGTACGGAGGGACCTTACAACGTTCGTTATTTAGACCGTTTTGATGAATTGTTTGAATATTTAGTGGAACTGGACCGTTCCGGTGTTCAAGGTTTGGAAGAAGTCCGAAAGGATCGAGAGAATGCTTTCTTAGTAGGTGTGATTCCGGAACAACAGGACGCTACTGCGCATCCGGTTCCTTTGGCGGAGCTCTCTGAACTTGCCAAGACCGCAGGTGCAAACATTGTGGGAACCATGACCCAACGAAGAGCGGTTCCCGATTCCCGTTATTATATCGGAAGTGGCAGTGCTCAGGAACTTGCCAAGAACGTACAAGCTAAGGATGCAGATTTGGTTATCTTTGACGATGAACTCAGTCCATCTCAAATTCGCAATTTGGAAGATGTTGTAGGCGTTCGAGTCATTGACCGTACTGCTTTGATTTTAGATATTTTCGCCGGTCGTGCTACTTCCAAAGAAGGTCGCCTTCAGGTGGAACTTGCACAGCAGAAATACCGTTTGCCCCGTCTTACAGGTAAAGGTATCGCTATGTCTCGATTGGGTGGCGGTATCGGTACGCGCGGTCCCGGTGAGACGAAGCTGGAGAGCGATAA
>JAZRHX010000034.1:0-3279 GCA_045644985.1 Clostridia bacterium
GCATACAGTTCGCAGTAAACCAACTCCCAATTATAACGTCCTTCTTTCTCGTTGTAGTCCAAAGGACAGCCACGACCATAGTCACGGATTTGAATGGATTGATCCTTAAAACGTGTGACCTCAATCACTTTGCCATACCCTTCACGGGCCTCGTCAATGGAGTTTGCCAAGATTTCAATAAACGTATGCTGACAGCCTTCCAATCCATCAGAACCAAGGATCGCAGCAGGGCGAAGACGCACCCGATCCGGTCCTTTCAGCGAGGTAATACTTTCATTATCGTATTCTCTTTTTGCCATAAATCCTAACCTTTCTCCATACGGAATTCAACTTTTGTAAAAACACGCAGACGGTAAAATGTAATTCTATAAAAACCACGAAACCACATTCTACCGTTTGCAAAACTATTTCATCAATTAAGACAAGAAAACGTTCATGAATTACTTCAGCATTTCCTGTCCGCCGGTTACAGGAATGGCCTGACCGGTTTCGTATTTCTGTTCTACAACGTAGAACACAGCACGGGCAACGTCAATGGTCTCACAACCTCTGTTCATGGGCACTTTAGACTCATAGAACTTCCGTACATCATCTACGCTCTTCGCACCGGGAACTTTACCCGCCTTAAAGTACTGTACAAACAGACCTTTTACCGGATCCATCCACAAAGGACCGTTTAAGAAGTTACCGGGGCAAACGGCATTAACTTTAATGTTGAACGGCGCCAACTCCAAAGCAAAGCTTTGTGTAAGACCGATACCGCCGAATTTACTGCCGGCATAAGCAAAGTTCTTGTTGCTGCCGGAAAGACCGGATTTAGAGTTAATTTGAATAATATCCATAAAGTAATCCGGAGCAAAACGGTTTTGAATCTTCATGATTCTGGAAGCCAACTTCGCACCCAAATAGTAAGCGGTGTAATTGATCTTTGTAACCAACTCAAAACGTTGCTGTGTCATTTCTTCCAAGCTTCCGGCAATGGCAATACCTGCGTTATTTACAAAGATATCCAAACCGCCGTAAGCCAGTACACAATCATAAACCATATCCGTTACGTATGCTTCGTCACCTACGTCTGCTTTACAAGCAATGGTTCGACCGCGACCGAATTTCTCATTCATGGCATCGCTGTTCGCTTTTGCAAGATCGTAGTTAAGATCAGCAATCACAACGTTAGCACCTTGACCCAACATATGTTCTGCAATGCCCTGACCAAAACCTTGTGCACTGCCGGTTACGATAGAAATCTTATCCTGCAATCGAAGGGCACCTGCACCTGCCAAGGAAACTTTAGAACGGTATGACTCTACTTCCCAGTTACAGATAAAGTCAATCATACCTTGCGTCATAAACAGCGGTCCGCCGAAGTTCTGAGAATACGCGCCGATCTTGCAAGCATCCATAAATACGTCTGCACAGATATCTGCATTCTTCTTAGACGTACCGTACGCAAAGAAACCTAACTTCTGGACTGCAATTACGCGAGGCATAAAGCCGTACTTCGCTTTGTAATCTTCTAAGCCTTTCTTAAGAAGATCATATTGTGCGTCCATATCGTCTGCGTGAGCCACGAACAAGGGATAGGGCTTACAGTATACGATATGGTCTGGAGAATAAGCAGAGGATACAGGATAGAACGCTTCTTCACTCTCAACAAATTTCATGACCTGCTTGTTGGTACGGAATGTAAGAATTGGTGCGTTCTCACCGTCCATCATCATCATTCTTAGCGCAGGAGCAATAAATGCAGCGCGCTCTTTATCAAATGCAATTTCGGAGAAATCCGGTTTCTTCTTTAACTTGCTGCGGATTTGATTAAATACAAACTTTGTCTTCTCTTCAATTTCCTTCTTTGTATTTCCGGCAATAAATACACCGTGATTCTGAAGTAAAATCAAATCAGCATCTTTGCCATGTTGTGCTTTATAACGATCCATTTTCTTCTTCAGCTCTGCAGCAAGAACATAGCCGGGTTCTACTAAACCAATCCAGATGAAATCGTTACCAAATAAACGCTTTGCAGCCCGTTGTCCACTCTGACCGCAAGTAAGACCGTTCAGTTCAGCCGGATGGGTATGTACAATATAGGTGTAATTGATTAAGTTGTGCAACAACGTTTCAACGCTGGGACGTTTGGAAAGCTCTGTCTTCTCACGAGCATCCATCATATCCTCCAATACCATAGCTTCACGCTTTACAGTATCTTTCGGATAACGCTTCTCAAACATCTTTGCAAGCTTTGCTCTGTTCATCTTGACAAATCCATCTTCAGTGATGGTTGCCAAGGTGGTACCGGAGCCCTTAATATACAGATACTTAGAATCCTTATAAGATGTGTTTCCACCACCGGCCAAAACGAAATCCGGATTGGAACCATACTTATGAGAAATGGAAACAATTGTAGATAATGACATAAATAAGCCTCCACACGAAAAATTATTAAACTACCATCGGTTATATTATTACTTCTATCCTTTTTTGTCAAGATATTCCGTATTTTTTGTGCGTTTTCGAGTAATTTCCACAATACCTAGTTTTGTAATATCATGAATTTCCGTTTCTTCCGGATCATTTTCTGCCAAAGAACGCATATAATCCAATAGTTCTTTCTGTTCCTCCCGGGATTCCATATCAATCATATCACACAAAATCATACCGCCTATACTTCGTAAGCGGAGTCCACGCATCAATTCTTCTGCAGCCTCAAAATTCACTTTGCGGGATAATGCTTGTTTGGATGTCATGCCGGACATTTTACCGGAATTCACATCCACCACCGTCATTGCCTCGGTTTGATCATAGACTAAATAACCGCCAGATTTAAGCCATACGTGGCGTCCCATCAAAGTGGTTAATTTTCGACTGATACCTTGCGTTTCCATAGCAGGCGCTTTACACAGTTGGAGCTTCTCCCGAAATACAGGATACGCCTCCTCTATTTGATGCAGGCCTACGCTGTGATCAACCAGGATGGCAGATATAGATGACAGCGGATAACGATAAAGAAATTTACAGAGCAAATCCGGTTTCTCAAGGAGCTTCGCTACACCATTCTTTCGCGCCTCTTCATATTTTGTACAAATTTGGCGTCCGCGCTGAATTAAATTATGAAATTCCTGTCGAATCAGTTCCTCCGGTACAAATTGAGCTTCTGTACGGAATATCACGCCTACAGACGGGTCGGCGGCTTCCCGGAGCAAAGCTTGTCCCAATTCGTGTAACTGTTGCCGAAGGTTGCTGTCATGAATTTTCCCGGAAATCCCTACTGTTCCACTTCCT
>JAZRHX010000035.1:0-3571 GCA_045644985.1 Clostridia bacterium
TGTCATTGGCTTTGATTTAAATGAAGCTAAAATTGAATTGTACCAAAAAGGCATTGATCCTACCAAAGAAGTTGGGGATGACGTTATTCGGAATACAACCGTACACTTTACTTGTGACGAACAAGAATTGCAACAGGCGAAATTCCATATTGTTGCAGTTCCAACTCCGGTCAACACAGATCACACCCCTGATCTTACGCCGGTAATTGGGGCCTCCCGGATTGTAGGCAGAAATTTGGTAAGAGGGTCATATGTTGTCTTTGAATCTACTGTATATCCCGGATGTACGGAAGATGTGTGCATCCCCATTTTAGAAAAAGAATCCGGATTGAAATGTGGTGTGGATTTCAAGGTGGGTTATTCTCCAGAACGAATTAATCCCGGCGATAAAGTTCACCGGCTTGAGAATATTACAAAAATTGTTTCCGGTTGTGACGAAGAAGCGCTTCAAACGATTAAATCGGTATACGACATTGTTATTGATGTTGGCACCTATCCTGTAAGCAATCTCAGAACGGCTGAAGCGGTAAAAGTTGTAGAGAACAGTCAACGGGATATTAATATTGCTTTTATGAATGAGCTTGCTATGGTATTTGACCGAATGGGCATTGATACTAATGAAGTGGTTGATGGTATGAATACCAAGTGGAATGCTCTAGGTTTCCGGCCGGGGCTTGTGGGCGGTCATTGTATTGGGGTGGATCCATACTATTTTACATATGAAGCAGAAAGATTGGGTTACCATAGTCAGATCATTTTGAATGGTCGCATGGTTAATGATAGTATGGGCGCATTTATTGCAGATGCGGCAATTAAGGAGATGATTGGTGCAGGTCAAGCTCCTAAGAAATCCAAAGTGGTTATTTTGGGTCTTACATTTAAGGAAAATTGTCCGGACACCAGAAATAGTAAGGTTGATGACATTATTAAGCGTCTCAACGAATATGAAATTACGCCTGTTGTTGTTGATCCGTGGGCAAGTGATCGAGATGCTATGCACGAATACGGTGTACAGCTTACCAAACTTGCTGATGTGCACGATGTGGATTGTGTTATTGTGGCTGTTGCCCATAATGAATTTAGATTACTTTCTTTGGAAGCAATAAAAAAATTATTTAAGAAATCAAAAGACGAAGAAAAGGTCTTGATTGATGTTAAGGGATTATATAAAGTTGCGGACCTTCAAGCTTCGGGTATGAGATTTTGGAGACTGTAAACGAATGAGAAAAGTTTCAGTAATTGGTCATTTTGGATTTGGCTTTGATTTTTATGATGGTCAGACAATCAAGACAAAAATTATTAACCAAGCGTTGCAGGAGCAATACGGAAAGGACCAAGTATTAGAAGTTGATACGCATGGAGGCTTGAAAAAAGTTTTAAAAGCACTGTTTCAGGTGCGGTATGCTTTTAAAAATGCACATAACATTATTATGCTTCCCGCACGTAACGGTCTTCGTATTTTTGGCCGACTCTTGCCTATATACAAAAGACGATTCCCGAATCGGAGAATTCATTATATTGTAATAGGCGGGTGGTTGCCTGAATTTCTACAAAAGAATAAGTCGATGCTCCGTCAGTTGAAGCATTTTGATGGGATTTATGTAGAAACAAACAGCATGCAACAAAAACTGAAAGCATGTGGTATTGAACGTGTTTTTGTGTTACCTAATTGCAAATATTTAGATATTATATCTCGGGAAGAACTTGTTTTTGACTGTAAAGAGCCTTATAAATTATGTACTTTTTCACGTGTTATGCGGGAGAAGGGCATAGAAGATGCCGTAAATGCAGTGCGGATTGTGAATGAAAAATACGGAAGCACATTATATACGCTTGATATATACGGACAGATAGATCCAAACCAACAAGATTGGTTTAATCAATTGCAAGAAACATTTCCGTCCTATGTTCGCTATATGGGGTGTGTGGCATTTGATAAGAGTGTAGCTGTGTTAAAGAATTATTATACGCTCCTTTTTCCAACGTACTATGAAGGAGAGGGTTTTGCAGGAACGCTCCTTGATGCTATGGCTGCGGGTGTCCCCGTTATTGCCAGCGACTGGAAATATAACTGTGAAATTGTGAACGACCGGGTCGGTTGGATTTATAAAGCGAAAGATTTAGACGCATTGGTTGCGCAGATTGAGGCATTGACGCCTGATGTGGTCTATGATAAAAAAATATCCGTGATTCAAACTGCTTTACAATATACTCCTAAACAGGCTGTGGGAGTTTTATTTGAGTCTTTGATATAACACGTAGGGAGCTAGAATGTGAAGATTATCCAAATAGTACCTAAATTTGTACTTGCCGGTGCTGAAATTATGTGCGAGAATTTGACCTACGCCTTGTGTGCTAATGGACACAAGGTTGTTGTGGTAAGCTTATATGACGAACGTTCAGCTATAACAGATAGAATGGAACAAGCTGGTATTGACATTCGCTATTTAGACAAGAAGCCCGGTTTGGATTTATCTATGATATTTAAGCTTCGTCGAATTTTTAAAAATGAAAAGGCGGATATTGTTCATACACATCTTTACGTTACACGATATGCAATTCCTGCCGCGATTTTGAGTGGCGTACGTGGTAGAGTTCATACGGTTCATAATGTAGCGCGTAAAGAATGTGGAAGACTTGGGCGAATTCTCAATCGGTTTTTCTTCCGGATAAATCATGTTCGTCCTGTTGCTTTAAGCAAGTTAATACAGGATACTGTTGTGCAAGAGTATAAGATTGGCAGGGAGAACATTCCGGTAATTTTTAACGGAATGGATCTTTCAAAATACACACCAAAGACCTCTTATTCCGTAAACGGAGTTTTCAAAATTCTACACATTGGTAGATTTTCGGCACAAAAAAATCATAGAGGGCTTTTGCAGACTTTCTGTCAATTTCATCAAAAATACCCCAACAGTGTTTTGTATTTAATTGGTGAAGGGGATAAGCAAAAAGAAATAGAACAATTTGTTGCCAATAATGGGTTAAACGACTGCGTACAATTTTTGGGGTTGCAGGAGAATGTATCACCTTTCTTATATGAGGCTGATTTGTTTGCATTACCTTCTTTGTACGAAGGTGTTCCTATGACACTGATTGAGGCGATGGCTACCGGAATGCCCATTGTTGCCACAAAAGTGGGTGGTGTTCCGGATATGCTTATTCACGAAGAATCTGCCCTCCTTACATCTTTGGATACAAAAGAACTTGTTTGTGCATTTTCTAGATTGTATGCGGATGAATCATTAAGAACAAAATTAGGAAAGAACGCCCAAAGACAGGCAACTGTATTTTCTGCGCAAGAAATGGCAAGAGGGTATAACCAAGTTTATGATGCGTGTTGTAAATGAGCAAAAAAAAGTAGAGTCAGAAGAACGGGTAAGTGCATACGTTAATGCGTTGTGCATTTATTTGTTATGCCTACCCTTAGGTGCGTTGAATTTAAGCCCTGTATTGGGTTCTTTACTTCGATATATAGCAATATTACCTTTAGCATTTTGGCTGTTAACTTTGCCGGGACAAAGGAAATTGAATTTTCCTGTATAATTATTGCCCCAGGTTAAGTCGGATC
>JAZRHX010000036.1:0-6101 GCA_045644985.1 Clostridia bacterium
CAAGGAGCAGATAGCAGCCCGCGAGCGACAGCACCATATAAAGCGTCATGCCTGCGGCCGTGCGCCGCACCTGACTTTCATCCAGACGGCGGTTGAACACGCTCACCTCACGCCTGCCCCGCACGAAGTTCCAAAGGGACAGCAGGCACACCACCACCGTCGTGATCTTCACACCGCCGCCGGTGGAGCCGGGGCCTGCACCCACGAACATCAGCGCCAGCATCAACAGGCTGCCTGCGCCGCTGAGGGAGGCAAGATCCACGGTGTTGAAGCCAGCCGTTCGGGCGGTCACAGACTGGAAGAAGGAGGCAAGGAGTTTCGAAGACGGCGAAAGATCCGCCAGCACACCATGCCGCTCTGCGATGAAAAACAAAGCCGTACCGCCGAAGGTCAGCACAGCACTCGCAATGAGCACAAGCTTGGTGTGAAGGCTGTATTTCTTAAAGCACAGGCGATTCTGCCAGAGATCCTCCCAAACGAGGAAACCGAGACCGCCCAGCAGGATCAGCGCCGAAACCGTCAGGCTCACCAGCGGATCCTCCACATAATAAACGAGGGAATCATAGGGTGCACGGAAACCCATCAGATCAAAGCCGGCATTGCAGAAAGCAGAAACAGAATGGAAAAAGGCATACCAAATACCTCGTCCAATACCGAATTCTCCGCAAAACACCGGTGCCATCACACAAGCGCCGATCAACTCGATGATAAAAGTCATTTTCAAAATGAACCCTGTCAAACGAACAATGCCGCTCATTTTAGATACAGACAGCGCTTCCTGCATAGTACTTCGTTGCATAAGGCCAATCTTTCTGCCGGAGAGAAGGGCCACCGATGCCGTCATAGTGACGACCCCTAGACCTCCGATTTGAACAAGAATCAAAAGAATGGTTTGTCCAAAAACAGACCAACATGTAGCGGTATTCTCCACAATCAAACCAGTTACACAAGTAGCCGACGTAGCGGTGAAAAGGGCATTCGAGAAAGATACTTGCGCTCCTTTTTGTTGCGAAATGGGCAGCAGGAGCAGCAACGTTCCGATTACAATCACCACAATAAATCCCAGTATAATTGTTTGAAAAGAAGATAACCGTTTCTTTCCACCCATAAAAATGGCCTCCCGCTTATGCCTTTAGTTTCTTGGTCGCTTTAATATCCTGTTGTTTTCTTTGATAAAGTTCCTCCACCGCAAAAGCCATCTTGGTAATTACGTCCGTTTGGGTCAAAGGATAACAGTAGAAAGAATCATTCTCCGTAGAAATATCCACGCAGTCATAAGGCTTAATATAACAATAGTCGTACTCAATATGAAGGCTGTTCTGCTCTTCAATCTTTCGTAAAATGCGATAAGGCTTCCCATTGTAAAAACCTTCTAGGATAAAGCCAAAGTTCGGGTCATGGGTCAGCGTGGCCTCTCCCAAATGATCAAACTTCCAACAACGAGGCAAGGAGTATACGTCTACTTTATCCCGGAAGAAATAAGTGCCTTCTTCAATTTGTTTCCGCACTTGGGTGCGTTCCCATTCGAACCAGTCGGGAATGTGGGAGAACTCTGTTTCCCCTTCTTGCGCTTGCAAATCTCCATTCTCCAAAAGTGTCCAACGCTTGCCACAGGCTTTACAGTAAAGTTCTGCCCCTTCGGAGCCCATTTGAGATTCCGCCATGCAGTGAGGGCACTGATACAGAACCTTGTGAAGACCTTCCGCTCTATATGGCTCTTTAATAAGAATATTATTCTCTTTCTGATATACATACTCATTGTAATCCATGGCATCGTGGATTGCCTTATTAATTTCATCCACGGACATGGTTTCCACTTGTTCTTTGGTCAGCACTTGGGTCATGGTCGTGTACATAGGCACTTTTCTGGGCTTTCTGAAATTCCAGAAAGGCGTATGTAAGTGGTTGCCTCGGTGCTTGATAACCACCAAGGGGACCTTGTTTAATTTAACCAATTTGCCCAAGGATTCCGGCAAGTACGCAAGGGTTCCGATGGGCGTATAACGGGCTTCCGGGTAGATACTGACAATATCCCCTTTCTTCAGCACCTTGGACACCGACCGCACCAAATGCAAGTCTTTGGTAAATTTCCGCTTACAAATGGAACCAATTAACTCCATAAGCCAAGGACGTCTGTAATAGCCGTCAATATTCACCACGTTATTCACCCGATGAGGAAACGTGGCCATCGCCGCCAATTCAAAGTCTATGAAATACTGGTGGTTACTAAGCAAAATATACGGCGGCTTTACGCCTTCCATATTAATCTTCTCCACTTTGTATTTCTTGCCCATGAGTAAAATTTTCGACAGAAACCAAATCAAGCCTACAATAATAATGGGCTGCCGGATGGGATGTTTCGCCGTATTGTACTTCTTTGGATTCTTATAATTGACTTGAATTTGCTCCATTGTATTTCTCCCCGCTTATTTTCTTACAAAACACGTCATCTTCTTCGGTTCCGTCGCTGGAAGTCCGTAGGCTTCCTTGCCAAGCTGAATACTCTTCATTAAGAAGGTCATGTTGCGGGCAAGGGTGCGCATGGTTTGCATGCCTTCCTCATCTTCCACAGCTTCCCCTTCGTCTCTGCCGTGTACGCTGTTCCAGTACTGGCTGGATGCAACCGGCATGCCGCTGATGGTAAAATATTTATTTAACTGATCAAAGGTTGCAGACAATCCGCCTCTTCTTGCAACGGCAATGGCCGCCCCCACTTTCATGGTCTTGTTAAAATGGGTGCTGTAGAAAAGCCGATCCAAGAAAGATACCAAGGTACCGTTGGCCGCCGCATAATACACGGGACTTCCTACCACCAAACCGTCACAGGCTTCAAATTTCGGTGCTAATTCATTGACGATGTCGCTGATTGCACACTTTCCTGTCTTGTAACAGGATTTACAAGCGACACACCCCCGAATAGCAACGTTTCCCACCTGCACGATTTCGGTTTCAATCCCCTCTTGATTGAAAATGCCCACCATCTCCTTTAAGGCCATGGCCGTATTTCCGTTGGTTCTAGGACTTCCGTTAATTAAAAGTACTTTCATTGTGTTTACCTCCAAAATGGCTATACACAGGAAGTATACTATAAAAATAGGTTTGGAACAAGGGCGGAGCGGGTAAAATGATCTATAAGTTTTTATATGGGTGTAGCGACTGGACACAAAGCGGCTTTTGGGGCGGTTATATGTCCAGTATTGTATGCTTGATGCTATTGGCAAATGTCAGTGGCGTGCGCATATAAATATTCCGGTGCAATATCAATTTCCCCGTAATTCCATACAGGGCACCCGAATTCAAGCGACACACCATTAAAAATTTGTACATCATTCAGTGGCACGAATGCATGCACTTTCAGCGGTGCCAAAGGCTCTCCGGCATATGCAATTCCATCTTTTATATACATAGGCCGTCCTCCTTTCCTTTATTGCAACGGTTCAATCCTATCGAACGGAATATTTCGTACAGCCTTGTTCCATGCTACATATAATTCTTCTTCAAGAATCGCAATTTTTCTGTTTGAACCACTTTCTTATGTACCGGTGGACTAGGTTCTTGTTTAAATGACGTAGCCTTTAGCATCATCAATTCTCTTTCTTCACATTCAATTGTAGCTGTAAGATCGCGTGCACACTTGACAATTTCAGTTTGTTGTTCTTGTGTAAATTTGCTTATGTCGGTTACTCCTCTGTAAGTATTTTTAAATAATTAAATCGTACCATTTAAAAAAAGTCCTGTGCACAGAGCATAATTTAAAAATATTTTCAGATAAGATATTTATACATAGCAAAAAAGCCCCGCTTCAACAGGGCTTTTTATAGGGCTTTGTATATATTTCAAGATCAAGCAACCGTTTTCATACCTGCTTCCACAAGTTCCTCGATGACCTTCTTATCAACCGAAATCCATGTGTCCGTATTAAAAGAATTGTTTCCACCAAATCCAAAGGAGTATCGATTTGCATCCGCCGTACCCTTTGTCAAGGGTACCACTTGAATCCATTCGTTGGTCCCTTCAAGTTTTGTAAAGGTGGCAGCATATACGGTCAAAGAACGAGAAGTGAATCCCTCAGAGGTAATATATAATGTCATTTCCACACCTTGAACTGTTCTGTCAATACCAAACAAACCTTGATAGGTGTAATCATCACCCGTCCGAACATTATTATCCAGATTCTCCCGTTTAATCATCAATGTAATAGGTTCAGAATCGCCATCTCCATCAAGATCCATATTTAAGAATTCGTCGGTGAAAAGTTGCTGAATGAAAGTGGAATCTGCATCTTTTGCACCTGCTACATTGCCGATATAGGAAACAGAAGAAGCATTGTTGCCACGATCATTCATGGTATCCTCAAGAGTTTGATAAGAATCCTCAAATACGACGTTATTCAGAATTTCTCCAAATCTGGTAACCGCAGTTTGAGCGGCTACTACACCGATAGAATCCTTATCTACTACAAAACTAAAATGCAACTCACTCAAAAGGTCCGTGTTCGCGGTATTGCTACTGCTAAAGCCGAAGGTCACCATCAGTGTCTTGAAACTTCTTGCCGGAACTTCTTCTTTCTGCGCAATACCGGACACCGTGTAATCAATGACATTATTGTTAGAAGACACCGTTTGTGTCTCATTGTAATAATAACTAACGTCTGTATTATTGTAGAAAGTAACGCTGGCAACAACAGTAGAAGCGGTGTTTTTGCTTAAAGTAATATCAGCATTGATATTTACGTCATTGATTTTCTTGACCGAGGCATAGGAATATGCACCGCCAACCGTTTCAACCTTAGTTATATAGAAGGTCCCGTAGGTAAAATTTCCTAGCGTAGACGAAACGTTTTCTTGCACCTCTCGGGGCAAACTCACATAAATCCACACAGCAGAAACGCCTGACACCGTCAGGCATAACAGAAGAATCGCCAGAATAAGTCGAATGGACGAAGTTCTTCTCATAATCCATTTTCCTCCGTAATCACGCCGATTTCTTTCAGGCGTGCCGCGGTAGCCACCTTCAGTTTCTTCTCCATAAGCGGTGTAGCAATCATAGCAAAAACAACCAACAGAAGACACAAATATCCGGCAGGAGACTGCATAAAGGCAAAGAAACTGCCCACAAACGGAATCCGATTTCCTTTGTAAATTGCGCGCATCTGCTCGTAAAGTACCGGAAATTCATCCGACCACTTTACAGAGTCTCCCCGAAGCAAAAAATGGCGATGTTCCGGATGACTTGCATTCGGCTCTTCAATACCGATAACACGGTGAATAATAAGCTCGCCGCGATACTCGTAGACCACGATATCGTAGAGTTCGAGTTCAAACTCACCGGGAAGTTCTTGGGTAAAAATCAAATCAAATGTATGTAATTGGTCGTTTAGGTTGTACGTATCCAAATATGTATTCTCTTCATGCCTATATTGCATGGGGCGAGAAGATGCTAGATGAGTTGGACGGTGTGTTTGCTCTAGCTATTTATGACCGAGAGCAGCAAACACTTTTCTTGGCTCGTGATCGATTTGGCGTGAAGCCATTGTACTATAGTGTGTTAGAGCATGGATTGGTATTTGCATCTGAAATACCACCAATACTGTCTGTATTAACTACCAGACCAACTGCCAACGAGTATGCTATATTCGATTATCTGGTATTCAACCGCACTGACCAAACCGAGCAAACATTCTTCAGAGGCATCTACAAACTGCAGCATGGATGCTGTATGACCTTGGATTGCAAGCAAACTTACACGAAGGATGATTTGCCTATTGTGAAATGGTATGATCTGGCTGAGCACGTACAAGGACAAACTGTCAAAAAGGATAAGGTGGAATATATGCGCCTGTTTACTCGCGCTATTCAAAAGCGATTGCAAGGCAATTTCTCATGGGGAGTCGGGCTGAGCGGAGGATTAGACTCTTCGGCAGTCACTTCTACTATTATCAATGTGCTAAAAGAAGAGAATGTACATTCTTTCTCTGCTGTTTATGGCAAAGAGAGCAGTGCGGATGAGTCACATTTCATCGATTGTTTCCAAGGTATTGTACCCAATATGCATTATGCGCATCCTGATGCAGAACTACTCTATGCACATTTAAACGATTA
>JAZRHX010000037.1:0-1727 GCA_045644985.1 Clostridia bacterium
TATATCGCCCCTATTTCTATTGGGAACGTAAAGCTTGCCAACAATATTTTCTTGGCACCCTTGGCCGGCGTTACGGATTTGGCGTTTCGAATTCTTTGTAAAGAGCAAGGCGCCGGTTTGGTCGTTTCAGAAATGATCAGCGCAAAAGGGGTTCACTACGGCGGAAACGGCAGTATCGAACTGGCACGTTCCCATGAGCGGGAGAAACCCTTAAGTGTACAGATTTTCGGAAGCGATCCCCTATTAATGGCAGAAGCTGCACACCGTTTTGAATCTGAAGGCGCGGCCATGATTGACATCAACATGGGCTGTCCCATGCGGAAGATTACAGGAAACGGGGAAGGTAGTGCTTTAATGGAGCATCCCGATTTAATTGAAAAGATTGTACGAGAAGTAAAGCACGCAGTACAAATCCCGGTTACTGTAAAGATGCGACGCGGTTTTCAGCGCGGTTTCGAATCTGTCAAGGAATGTGCCTTGGCATGTCAAGAAGGCGGTGCTGACGCGGTTACGGTGCACGGAAGATACCGAGATGAATATTACACCGGTACTGCAGATTTGCTTTGCATTACAAGGGTGAAAGAAGCACTGCATATCCCGGTTATTGGAAACGGAGATATTACCAATGCACAACAAGCCGCACGCATGTTCCAAGAAACCGGTTGTGATGGCATTATGATTGGAAGAGGTGCTTTAGGAAATCCCTGGATATTCCGAGAACTTTTGGGCGCAGACGCAAAGCCTACGCTCAAGGAACGAAAAGAAATGATGTTGCGTCATTTGGAACTGATTACATCATTTAAAGGAGAAACACTGGGGGGTCCCGAGATGCGGAAACACATTGCTTGGTATTTGAAAGGACTGCACGATTCTGCAAAAGTGCGAGATCAAATCTGCAGAGCCGGCAAGAAAGAAGATATTATCCACGCAATTATTGATTATTTTACAAAATTAGAGGTGAACCAATGAAATTTCGTTTTTCTATTGTACGTTGTATATTCTTGTTGATTGCACTCTGTACGCTAAGTTTATGCGCATGCACGCCCCAAACTTCTTCTCCGGGCAAATCCGGCGGAATTTCCATTGTTCATCCTACTTTTAAAACGGCAAGAGCAGAATTCTCCATGGTATTTCACCTTTCAGACACGCAATATGCCACCAGCGTTGGTACCACCTTTACCAGTATGTTTAAAGGGGCTTTTACCGTAAAGCCAATCGACGGCGGTTATACGTTGACGCTTCCCGAGCTGCAGATTTCCATTTCTTCCGGAGATGCATCTTTAGAATTCCATGCAGGCAATACCTATACGGGAGAAGCGGCAATTCGAACATTGCCTTTCAAAGCGCTCACAGAGCACGTATTCACGGCGATACCGGATGAAACAGGACATTTGGCACACCTGCAGGGATTCCAGCAAGTACTCAGTAGTATTCAAAACCAAACGGAACAATATGGAGAAGTGGTTACCAAGCAAGCCGTAAACACCCTTACGGAGTTTTTAAACGAGAACACGTTGTGCTATTTAATCGAGAAACTGCTGTTCAGCATTCCGGAAGGCACCGTTCCACAAGGAGATATACGCTCCCGGTCCTTCCAAGGGCTTGCACCTTATTCGTACTCCATCCAAGATACGGTAACCTATACAGGAAGAAGCGGCAAAGCAGATGTTTTTGCCATTGACGGCAAAGTAAGTTCCGGAACAGACCAAATGGCAGATGTTTTGTTG
>JAZRHX010000038.1:0-2251 GCA_045644985.1 Clostridia bacterium
GTTTTTGTAAAATGGTCATTTTTAAATTTAAAAACAATTTTTTATAGTGAATTGCTCCCGTCCTGTGGGCGAACCTTATTTTTATTCTTCATCTGTTTTCTTTCGCCGTCTCGGTGCCCGTTTCCTGGGCTTCGGCGCTTCTTCTTTCGTTTCTTCTTTCGCGGCTTCTGCCGGAGCCACTTCTATGGGCGCTTCTTCCACAGGTGCCGGCATTTCTTTCTTCTTTCTGGGTGCCGAACGTTTTCTTGCCGGCTTCTTTGCCGGATCTTCCTTCGGTGTTTCCGGCTCGGGCGGGGTTTGCGTGGGAACAACAGGCAACATTTTACGTTCCGCCTCACTTAACCGAAAGGCAAACTCGCCGTTTCGAACTTCCTTGTGTTCGCAGAATCCTAAAGATAAGAAGTATGTAGACCAAATCTTTCTTTTTCCCGCAAACAAAGGCAGATCGCTGTAATCTCGAATATCTAAGTCCGGATGCTTCGCCTTTAATTGATTGACTAAACTGCTGCCGCCAATCCATGCTTCATCTTCTGTGCGTCTTGCCAGAATCTCTTTAATTTCGCTTCGCAGTGCCCGGTCACTTAACGTGCCGGAGGGTGCGGGAGAAACCGGCATTTCGGAAACGGTCGCGTCTTCAGAAAACGCCTCCTGTACAGCTTTCTTCACCGTAGGCCGGCGGGTGCTTCTCTTAATCTCTCGCTTGGCATCGGCCGTCTTCCGTGATTCGCAAAGCACCATAAACAACGTGCACGCGGTTCTGAAAGAGGCGGGGGCAATATCGTCGCCCATGCCAATGACGCACATACCGCTCTCTCGCAGGCGCAGGGCCAGGCGGGTAAAATCACTGTCGTTGGACACAATACAGAACCCGTCCACGTCACCTTTATATAAGATGTCCATGGCGTCGATGACCATGGTAATATCCGTTGCATTCTTGCCGGTTATGTAGCTGAACTGCTGTACAGGGGTCAAGGCGTATTTCAATAACTTCTCTTTCAGGGAGTTTCGGTTGTATTCCGCCCAGTTGCCGTAAATCCGGCGGTAGGTAGCCACACCAAACTTCCCAATTTCATCAAATATCTTCTCAAAACGGTCCGGAGACACGTTGTCTGCATCAATCAAAACAGCAAATCTTTTCTCGTTTGTCATTTCATTCCTCCTTGTTCTTTGGGTAAAATAGCACCTCTATTATACCATAAACTCCGCCTTGTACACAACAGGAATTCCTCTTGCATTTTACCCCGAAAACTGGCATAATGTAGAGCGTTTGAAAGGTTGGTGTGCTGTTTATGAGAAAGACCAAGATTATTTGTACCATTGGCCCTGTAAGTTCCGATGAAGCCACATTAGAACAATTGTGCCGAGCCGGCATGAACGTTGCCAGATTGAATTTTTCCCATGGAACCCATGAAGAACATAAAGTCCGTATCGATCGCATTAAAGCCGTTCGTACACGTTTAGGCCTTCCCATTGCCATTATGTTGGACACGAAGGGTCCGGAATACCGAATCGGTTGTTTCAAAGAAGGAAAAGTGTACTTACAGGAAGGCAAGCATTTCACCTTTACACCCGATGACATTGAAGGGGACGACACCCGTGTGTCGGTGAGCTACAAGCATTTGGCGGACGACCTGTCCGTCGGGGACAAGGTACTGGTAAACAACGGTCTGCTCATTTTTGAAGTGGTGGAAATTCAAGGGGCGGACGTAGTTTGCCGTATTTTGGCCGAAGGCGAAATCTCCAACAGAAAGAGTATGAGTTTCCCCAATAAAGTGCTGAAACAGGTTTATTTAAGCGAGCAGGACAAGAAGGACATTGCCTTCGGCGTAGCCCAAGAAGTGGATTTTATTGCCTGTTCTTTCGTGTCTTGCGCCCAAGACTTAATCGATGTCAAGGAGTTTCTGCAAACCTGCGGCGGCGAAGATATCAGTTTAATCGCCAAGATTGAGAACCGCTCCGGTATTGATAACATTGAATCCATTTGCGAAGAATGCGACGGCATTATGATCGGCCGCGGCGATATGGGCGTGGAAATTCCTTTCGAGGAGTTGCCGGTTATTCAAAAGAAACTCATTACCAAATGCCGTATGTTGGGCAAGCGCGTAATCACCGCGACAGAAATGCTAGAGTCTATGATTTATAACCCCAGACCTACCCGTGCGGAAATTTCTGACGTAGCCAACGCCGTATACGACGGCACCAGTGCCATTATGCTCTCCGGTGAAACCGCTGCGGGCAAATACCCGGTACT
>JAZRHX010000039.1:0-1007 GCA_045644985.1 Clostridia bacterium
ATGAACGAAAGGCGACCCTTTACACGAGATGCGGCTGCAGCTGGTTTGATTTATGATGAAATTGAGAAAGCTGCTTGTGTTCCTTGCAGCGGCATCATCAACAATACGAATTTATTAGATGAAACTACACCGGAAATGATTATAAACGGGGGGGGCTCGGTTCGGGAACTTTGTGAAGCGAAGCACGTACCCCTGTGTTATCACGTGGTAGAGGAAAGCTTGATTTCCCACGTTCTTAAAGCCGGTGCCGGCACGATTTCGGAAGATCAGATTATTCCGCTTGTGCGCACCGTTCAGCGTCTCTTTTAATCGAGGAGGATTATGGCTACAACCAGAATTGAAGGCGATATTGCATCCGTTAAGGCGTCCCGCCTGGCGTATATGGAAGATTACTTGGATCAAAGCTTCGAAGTGGGCTCTTTCCTGCCGCAGTCCGTAGTTTCTATGATGGTGGAAATGACCCAAGTCTTATCCCGAGAGATTGCGGTTTATTTAGATCGAAAGAATCGTGTGGTAAAGATTGCCGTGGGGGATGCGGTTCATGTAAGTTTACCGGAAGTTGAAAGTCGCAACCGGGGAGACAGACCATGTGGGATTCGTTTGCTTCATACGCATCCAAACGGTACGGTACACCCTTCGGAGGAAGACCTCCGTTCCTTGCGGAATTTACAATTAGATGCAATGGTGGTCTTGGGCGTTCGCGTTTCTGACGGACAATTGACCGGAGCCTCCGTGAGTTTGCCGGAGCGGGATGTGAAAGGCCGTATGAACCAAATCCGAACAGAAGGACCTTATGGTTATTCCCATCTTACGCGTTTTGATGAATTGTTTGCGTATTTAAATGAAGTGGACCGTTCCGGCGTTCAAAATTTGGAGGAAATTCGTAAAGACAGAGAAAATGCTTTTTTGGTAGGGGTGATTCTTGAACAACAAGATGGTGCTGCTCATCCCGTTCCTTTGGCGGAATTGGCGGAACTTGCCAAGACTGCAGGTGCCAACATTGTGGG